>QMOC01000320.1 GCA_003648085.1 Chloroflexota bacterium | reverse complement strand
GGGTAGGGCTCTCTTTTTCGGCCGGTAGAGCCGGCCCGCTGCTTGAGAGAGCCCTTGCGGTTCACCAGGTTGACCGACTAAGCCGAGCCCAACCCGCCCTACAATGATACGTCCAAGGCACGGTAAACAGGTACAACCTGGTTTCTGGTTCCAGATGTCGGGTAATGAATGGTGAGGAGAGCGATCAATGCTCCCCACCAGGCTGATAAAGACCTCGCTGGTCAGATGTTCGGCCGTGGCGGCGTCTCCAACCTGGTAGAGGAGGTAGCGATAGATGGCTGGCTGATACCGGTCGTAGATCTCGGCGAAGGCGGTTAGGTGCCCCTTCTTCGCTTGTTGGATCAGCCGGGCCTCGTCCACGGACATTTCTCCACCTCTGCCGCGTTAGGGCGTTGGGGCAGTCTCGTGGGCCTCGAAGAAGTAGCCAGTGCCGGGAATGTGTGGATAAGAGCGGTGCTGAAGGACGTCGAAGCCGCGGCCTTACCTCGCTGTCAGGGGTTACCATGTTGCTTCCCGGGTTGTGTACAATGTACCACAGTTACAGCGGGCTGTCAAGCGACGGTCATGGTCACTTGTCCCCTCGGCGTGGCTATGCTACAATGATGATGGTAGGGCGGGTTACAAGTTGAGAAAGATTGTGTCTCATCAGAGCCATTGGAGTCTGGTCCTGGAGTAGATCGGTTGCACGGAGGGCAAATGATGGAAGAGACAGTGACTATTCACATACCGGCGAGCCTGCAAAGGCAGCTCAATCGCACGGCCGAGGAGTTAGAGCGCGACATTCGCCTCTATGCAGCCCTGATGATCTTTCGCCTGGGAAAGCTGTCGTCAGGCGCGGCGAGTGAACTGGCTGGAGTGCCGCGCGTGATGTTCCTCGACCTGTGCGCCGAGTATGGTATCCCGGTATCCCAGATCACGCCAGAGGAACTGCGCCGTGAGGTCGAAGGTGGATAAAGCGCCTCTGGTCAGCGATACTTCGGTCCTATTGTACCTGGGGCGGATCGGGCACTCGCACCTGTTGCCTGCGCTGTTTGAGCCCGTGTTTGTGCCGGAGCAGGTTGCGCTGGAACTGGATGCCGGCCGCTTGATCCGGCGCGACACGGTTGATCCTCGTTCGCTTGACTGGGTTACGCTTGTTGCCGTGCCTCAGAGCGAGATTGATACCCTACCGCCCAACCGGCTGGGCATTGGCGAGCAGTCGGTCATCGCTTGCGCGGTGGCACGCGGGAACCTGGCCGTGGGGCTTGATGACCGTCAGGCACGGCGGTTGGCACAGGAACTGGGACTGCCAGTGGTTGGGACGCTGGGCATCCTGCTACGGGCCAGGCGAGCGGGGATTACCCCGGCTGTGCAGCCGCTGTTAGATGCGCTGCAGCAGCAAGGCTTTCGCCTGCACCCTAGTCTCTACGCCGAGGTGCTGAGGCTGGCTGGCGAGCGTTCCTGATGGCCTGCGGCTCCCAGCACCGGCTCCTGCCCGGGGCGGCCATACCTCGCCCCTCCCACGTGCCGCTGCCGGGCCGGCTGGTGGTGGGAGCCGCAGACCAGCAGGGAGGAGATCGAGCGCTGTGCCCGCCAGGCCCAGGCCCACGAGTTCATTGCCAGTCTCCCTGCGGGATACGATACCGAGATTGGCGAGCGGGGCGTAACTCTCTCCGGCGGGGAGCGGCAGCGGATTGCCATCGCCCGCGCCTTCCTGTCCGACCCGCGCATCCTGATCCTCGACGAGCGCGATTGACAGCACCACCGAAGACCAGCTCCAGCGGGCGATGCGCGCCGTGCAGCAGGGCCGTCTGCTCACTCATCGCCAGTCCGGTTCAGGCCCCGAATTTGGTGAGTCGCCCTGCGTGGGCCATCGCCAGCGGCAGCAGGTCTACGTGGTGGATGTGCCCCAGGCCACCGGCCATACAGGGCCGTTCCCCGAACCGCATCACGCCGTCGGGCCGGACGTAGGACGACGACAGAAGCACTGGCAGTTCGTGCCAACTGTGCGCCTTCCACAGCGCCGGGGTGGAGTGATCGCCCGTGACGATGACCACGTCCGGCTTCAGCGCCAGAATGTCCGGGAGCAGCGCGTCGAAGTGCTCGATCACCTTCGCTTTGGCCTCGAAGTCCCCGTCCTCCCCTCGGCTATCGGTCTTCTTGACGTGGAAGAAGAAGAAATCGTACTCATCCCAGTGGGCCTTGAGTGTCTCAATCTCGTCCTCGATAGTCTCCCCCGTGGGCAGTACCTCCATCCCGGCCAGTTTGGCCACGCCCCGGTACATCGGGTAGGTGGCGATGGCCCCGCAGCGCAGTTTGTAGACCTCCGGCATCTTGGGCAGCCCCGGGTCTTTGGCGATACCGCGCAGGTTGCAGCCGTTGGCCGGATGTTCGTCGGCCAGGAGGCGACGCGCCTCGGCGAGCCACCGATTGAGGAGTTCCGCCGTGTGGGCTGCTTCGGGACGCAGCGGCTCGACCGGCAACGGCGGTTTGCCCACCTGTTGAGGGTCGGTCTCGGTCAGGCCGTCGTACAACCCTTCCCCCCGTAACACCAGCACGAAGCGATACTCCTTCACCGGCTCGACGAAGGTCTCGACACCCGGCAGGTGAATCTGGCGTAACTTCTCGCACAAGCGAGCCCCCACCTCCGTGGGGATGCGGCCCGCCCGCCGGTCGGTGATCAGGCCCGTCTGGGGGTCAATGGTGCAGAAGTTGCCGCGTGCCGCCACATCGTCGGGTTGCAGGTCGAAGCCGATGCCCAGCGCCTCCAGCACCCCGCGCCCGATCTCGTACCGCAGCGGATCGTAGCCAAAGAGGGCCAGGTGACCGGGCCCGCTGCCCGGGGTGATGCCCGGTGCGACGGGCGTGCTCATACCGCAGATGGACCTGGCGGCCAGCGCGTCGAGGTTGGGAGTACGGGCTGCCTCCAGTTCTGTGGGGCCATCGGGTGTCATCGGCAACCCACCTACCCCATCCAGCACGAGCAGGAGGATCTTGGTCCGGCCCTCAATCGCCAATTCGCGTATCAAATCTAGGTCGGTCATCGTTGCTCCTTTGGGAGTGAACGGGGCTATAAGCACGCAAGTAGACAAGGGGAGACTTCCCTTGTCTACTTGTCCCTTGTCTACTTGTCCGCATTCTCTACCGGATCGCCGCTTCCGTCTGCTTGTCAAAAATGTGCATGCGATCCATATCGAGGGCCACGTGTATCGTGTTGCCCACCCGTGCGCTCGTGCGCGGGTCGAAGCGGCCCAGGAACTGGGTGTGCTCCGTCACCAGATAGACGATGACCTCGTTGCCCATCAACTCGGTCACGTCCACCCTGGCCTCCACCAGCGCCTGCTTGATGCCCGGCGGAGCATACTCAGGATCGTGAGTGTCTTCAGGGCGGATGCCGAAGATGACCTCCTCGCCCAGATGCTGGCGGTAGACGGCTGCTTTATCCTCGGGTACCTCCACGATGAAGTCCCCGCAATCCACAGCCACCTTGCCATCCCGCTCGATCAGCCGGGCGTCGAAAAAGTTCATCGCCGGGCTGCCGATGAAGCCGGCGACGAAGACGTTGGCCGGGGTGTCGTAGAGCACCTGCGGACTGTCCACCTGCTGCAAGATCCCATCCTTCATCACCGCGATGCGTGTCCCCATCGTCATAGCCTCGACCTGGTCGTGGGTCACGTAGATGAAGGTCGTCCCCAGCCGCTGATGGAGTTTGCTGATCTCGGCCCGGGCCTGCACGCGCAGTTTGGCGTCCAGGTTGGAGAGCGGCTCGTCCATCAGGAAGACGTGCGGCTCGCGCACGATAGCGCGGCCCACTGCCACGCGCTGGCGCTGACCGCCGGAAAGTTGCTTGGGCTTGCGGTCCAGCAGAGCCTCGATGCCCAGGATCTTGGCCGCCTCGTGCACGCGCCGGTCAATCTCCTTCTTGGGGGTCTTACGTAGTTTGAGGCCGAAGGCCATATTGTCGTAGACCGACATGTGGGGGTACAGCGCGTAGGACTGGAAGACCATCGCGATGTCCCGGTCCTTGGGTGGCACGTCATTGACCAGCCGGTCGCCGATGTAAATGTTGCCCTCGGTGATCTCCTCCAGGCCGGCAAGGAGGCGCAGAGAGGTGGTCTTGCCACAACCGGAGGGGCCGACGAAGACCAGGAACTCCTTGTCTGGTATGTGGATGTCGAGATCGTGGACCGCGACGACGTTGCCAAACCGCTTGGTCACGTGCTCATACGTT
>QMOC01000319.1 GCA_003648085.1 Chloroflexota bacterium | reverse complement strand
CTTATCCGAATATATTTTGCCTCCGTCGTCCTCTCGCATATCGGTAACCGTGAGAGGGGTCGTACCGTAGACAAAATCCTTTTTGAAGATGGTGTAAGTGGTGGTTATGCCGCTCACTGGCTCGCCCCAGCCCTGTTGGAGAGCCACCACCAGTGGCAAGTAAGTGCGGTGGAGAGGCGATCGTTGAGCCAGCACGGCCGCAGCGATCTGATCGGCCCACGCCCGTCGCTCGTAAGGGTGCTCGAAGTCCCACTCGTGCACGAATGTGGACAGCGTCTCGCTCAGCGTGGGCGTGCCGCTGATGGCCGTCAGCGGCGTGTCCATACCGAGCGGGAAGTACTCCCCTTCCCGCTGCAAACTGCGGGCGACCAACTCGCGGTACATGTGTTGGATGGCTGCGTCTGTGCGCAGCGAGTCGGTGTAGGTGTAGAACTCGCGACCGTGGACGTCGTCGGGTTGAGGGTTGAGGGGGTTGTAGTCGCAGGCCGGGTACCCGGTCAGCGTGTGGGTGGCCCAGGGCATGCCCAGGCTGTCCATAAGGGCGATGCACTCCCGGTGCGAGTAGTAATCCGCCAGGGAGTGGATGTAGGTGGCAAAAGCCTCCAGCGACCCGGCTTGAATGGATGTGGTGATCGCGGCGGTGCGCGTGTAGAGGCAAGAAGCCTGCATCACGGTGAACTCGCCCGGCCCGCCCCAGGCGTAGGCTTCGTAGGCGCTCAGGGTGTCCGTCAGACCCCAGCCCCAATCGTGGAGCGCCCCCACCTCTCGATTGTTGTTGTGCGGGAAGTGAAAGAACGGGGAATACGGCCCGAATCTCGAAGTCACGCAATGGTCTGCGTCCTTCACACTGTCCCACATCGGCCAGATGAGGTGCGAGTGGGGTTTCCAACCGCAGACGTCATCGGGGTCTGGTGGAGGATAAAACGCTCCGCCCGTGCAGTTGGTGTAGGAGATCGCATCGCCCGGCCCGATCTGCTCCGAGTCTACCAACTGATCCCAGATTTGCAGCGTGATGCTATCGCTGATGGAGAAACCGGCCGCCAGCGCCAGGACGTAGGTCAGATCGTCGTGGATCGTGCTGATCTCTTCCCACTCCTCCCCCGTCTGGCCGGTGTAGGGGTCGCGGAAGTGGATGGGCTCCTCGGCGAACGCCCAGGCCAGGCCGACGTAGATGAGCAGGGACGACGTAACGGCGATGATCAGCAGCCAAAGGCGCACAGCCTTGCCGCTTCTCACCAGGTCTTTGAGCGGGATTGCGGGTGCAGTCCGTTTCATTTTCACATCAACCCTGCCACTGTCACCTGGACGGCCTGGCTCCCAGCGACGCCTCCAGGGTCCCCACGTTCGCTTTGGCCTGTGGCATCTGACCCCGAGCGATCTGGGCGGTGATCTGGTTGATCGAACCGGACAGGTGTTGCAGTTGTGGGCCTCCGTGGGCGTTCAGGCTGGCACCGGCGTTGGCTCCCAGTTGCGCGATGTTGGCCAGTTCGGTTGACGTGATCTTGTCGTCGGCCAGGCTGTCGCGCACGGCGTCAACGTAATCGAAGGCGCTGAGGATGGCCCCCCTGCGGTCGGTGGCAACGACGGTGGGCTTGACGGCCAAGGCGGTCGTCGCCCGCTCCTCCAGTTCAGCCTGCAAGTTCTGAATCCACTCCTGGCTCCGGGCCTGGATTTCCTCGGCCTTGTCGCTGGCGGCCTGGGCGGTGGCCTCCAGTTGAGAGATGGTCTCCTCGGCCAGCGCGAGTCCCTGATCGAGGGTCGTCGAGATCTCCTGGAGCGCGGCGTTGATGGCAGCGGCCTCGTCGGCCAGAGCGGCCAGGTCTTCCTCGGTGGCCTGGAGGAGGGCAAGTGTCTCGGTCGCCAACTCTCCGTACAGATCGTAGTAAGCGGAGATCAATTCCTCCGCGTAGGCGATGGCATCCTCGGAACTCGTCACGTAGACCTCCACCGTATTCACCTCTTCCTGTGTGAGTGTGTCGTCGGCGGTGGCGTCCATCGTGGCGGTGGTGCATTCCTGCATCGCGGCGGTGGCGTCGGCCACGGCCTGGTCAATCAGGGCCGCCAGCTCCTCCTCGGTCATCGTCACGTATTCCGCCACAGGGGTGGGCGACGGGGCGGCGGCGGTCGCTTCGACGGCGGCGTCAATCGTCGCCTGTGTGCCGGCTTGCGCCGTGCCGGTGGCGACGATGGCGGCGTCTATCGTCGCCTGCGTATCGGGCGTTGCAGTTGGGGTGGCTGTGCCGCCGCACGCTATGGTGGCGACGACAAGCGCGGCGACGACGAAGGTAAGAATGGTGTTTTTCTTCACGTTTGCTCCTTTGAGTTTTGTACTGAGAATGGATTATGTAGCAGCCCGCCCAAAAAGTCAATCCAGGCCGTGCACCTCTCGCAGGTGTGTGATCAGCGCGTCCACCGACTGTTCGGGATGGGGGGATGGGCCGATGGGGTCGGTGATGGTCTCCTCTCCCAGCATAGCGTAGAAAGCATTGAGCACGCCGTGAGCCAGTACGTCCAGTTGGTACCCGCCCTCAAGCGTAAACACGATCCGCCCGTCGCACAGGTGCCCAGCCATATGCACCAGTTCCCGTTGCAAGCGGGCGTAGCCGGTCAGTGAAAGGTTCATTTGTGCCAGCGGATCGCTCCAGTGGGCGTCGTAGCCGGCCGAGACCAGCATCAGGTTGGGGCGGAAGCGCTCCGCCAGCGGCCAGACCAACTCGGCGTAGATCTGAGCGAAGCCCGCGTCCCCCACCCCCGGTGGCAACGGCACGTTGAGCACTGTGCCCTCGCCGGCGCCATACCCCGTCTCTCTCCAGTGCCCGGTGCCCGGATAGTAGGGGTATTGGTGGGTGGAGAAGTAGAAGACGGCTGGATCGTCGGCGAAAGCGTCCTGGGTTCCGTTGCCGTGGTGCACGTCGAAATCGGCGATGAAAACGCGCTGCGCCTGCCCGCCCGTCAGCGCGGCCTTTGCGGCCACGGCGATGTTGTTGAAGAGGCAGAAGCCCATCGCCCGCGTGGCGGTGGCGTGATGCCCCGGCGGGCGCACCAGGGCGAAAGCGTTGGCGATCTCGCCTGTCAACACTCCCTCCACCGCTCGCACAACCCCACCGGCGGCCATCAGCGCTGCGTCGAAGGAACGAGAGGAGACGTAGGTGTCGGGGTCGAGGTACCCACCGCCGGTCTGTGCTGTACGTCGCACCCGTTCGATATGCTCTGGAGTGTGCACGCACTGGAGTTCTTCAGCCGTTGCCGGGCGGGGCTTCAGGTGCCTCAGACGCGCCAACATTCCCTCGTCTTCCAGCGTGTTGAGAATGCGCTTCAGACGGCGGGCGTTCTCAGGATGGGAGGGCAGGTCGTGCTCCAGATAGATTGGATCATAAACGTAGGCTGTATTCATAACCTCTCCGCCGCTGAGTTTCTGTCAGCCTGCTGCGAGCCGGCCATCCAGGCCGAGTGTGCCGGCAATGCTTTGCATGGCTCCCAATACCACGCCGACGTGCTCCCACAGGTCAACGGATAATGCTTCGGCTGCCTGCTCGATCTCCTCACGGTTAACCGCCGCCGCGAAGGCCCTATCCTTCCACTTCTTGCGCACCGACTTAATCTTCACATCTCGGATGTCTTTGGATGGACGAACGAGGGTGACCGCCACCAAGAAGCCCGTGAGTTCATCAACCGCGTGCAATGTCTTCGCCAGCAGTGTATCGCGAGGTACGCCGGTGTCTCCGTGGGAGAGGATGGTGTTGACGATCTCCTCGGAGTATCCTTTTTCCCGCAAGATGCGTGCGCCGGAGTACGGATGTTCGTCAGGAAACCGGTCGTAGTCGAAATCATGCACCAGACCAATAGCGCCCCACAGGTCCTCGTCCTCGCCGAAGCGGCGGGCGTAGGCACGCATTGCGGCCTCGACGGCCAGCATATGGCGGATGTGATTTTCAGTACTACCGTACTCCTGGAGCAAAGCCCATGCTTCTTCTCGTGTGATTATGTCCCTCATTATGCCCCCTTTATGCATGGCATAGTTATCATATTTTACCAACCTCTTTCCGAAAGAGCAAATGCCCGATTGCCGAAAGCGATGCTTGCCAGACCCAGTACGTCGTACCTCAACTATCATACGGCATGCGCACAGACGACGGTGTGGGTCTCGCTAACCGGCCCGCCGCAGTTCTCGGCGCTGAGGGTGATGGTGTAGATGCCGGGCGTGTCCCAGCGGTAGTCGG
>QMOC01000318.1 GCA_003648085.1 Chloroflexota bacterium | reverse complement strand
GTCAATCACCGCCAGGTGCGGCCAGACGCGGGGGGCCACCAACGCCAGGTTCAGATTGATGACCGGGAAGCCCTGGTGCATCGCCATCTTGCTCGACCTACCTGACCGTCCCAAGAAAGTGCCCTTGCCCCACTCCGCTAGGTTCGACCGCCACATCCATCTCGGCGCCAATCCGGCCAGCCGTTGCACCAGCCTTGGCGTGCCGCCGCTACGCCGGGTGGCCTGGGGATTGACCAGCGCCCCCATCACCATATTCTTGATGGAGAGTGTGACGATGACCGTGTCGTGGGTCTTGGGCGGGCCGACGGAAATACGGTAATCGGCCTCGACGACGGTGCGGGCCAGGTACACCGTCAGCGGACGCAGGCGGCGGTTATAGACCTGCACCGGCAGTGCATCGTCTGCATTGAGGTCCACCAATTCGACGCCGTACTCCTCGACCAGCGGCTCGTAGCCGTAGTTGCGGAAGCCCTCCCAGGTGGGGGACATTGCCGCTCCTTCGGCCACGACGATGGGGCCATCATAGCGGGCACGCACGAAGTCGAGCACGGCACGGACAGCATCCACGTGCGTCGCTGCCAACTGGCGGTTCACCGAGACGAAGTTGGGCTTGACCAAGACGTAGCGGACGGCATCCAGTTTGACCTGATCTGCGATGCTCTCCAACGCCGCCACTATATTTCCCCGGCGGCTCGGCCCTCGCACCAAGGCTACTTTCGCCCGCTCCATGGATCAAAACTCCAACTTCCGATGGCGCATCGCCACGTTCTCCGCCATCCCAATGCCGACCATCATCGTCAGCAGTGCGGCCGGGCCATAACTGATGAAAGGCAGTGGCAATCCTGCAACGGGCAATAGTCCCAAATTCATACCGACGTTGACGACGACCTGGAATAGAATCATCGCCAGCGTGCCCGTCACCAGCAGTCGCCCAAAAATATCCGGTGCGATCAGGACGATCCGTAACAGGCGGAGAAACAGCACCAGGTAGAGTGCAAACAACAGCATCACGCCGACGAAGCCAAGTTCCTCGGCCAGGACGGCGAAGATGAAGTCCGTGTGGCGCACGGGCAGATAACGAAGTTGACTCTGCGTACCCTGGCCAAGCCCTTTCCCCAATAGTCCGCCCGAGCCGATGGCGATAAATGCCTGCTCGAGTTGGTACTTGACGTCAGGATTGCTGCTGGGATTGAGAAAGCCCAACACGCGCTCGCGCATATATGGATAATGAGCCATCAAGTCCCATAGAGGAATCAGCGACCCCAGACCCAGCGCCACGGTAAGCACCAGGTACCGCACCTCTATATCCGACTCTAGCAGCATGGTCAGCCATATAAAGACGAACACGGCCGCAGTGGCCATATCCGGCTGGAGGAAGACCAACGCCGCCAGAGCAAGCGCCATAACGGCGGAAGTTAGATAACTCACGAAATCGGGGCGCCTGGTAGTCTCATTGACTATGCTCGTCTTGGGCGCTCCAAAGAGCGGAGGGGCAGGAGAACCGCGTCGCCGCCGCCGATGGCTGAGTACGGCTCCCGCCGAGATGGCGAGCAGAATCATCGCCGGAAACGCGGGCTGGAGCCGAAAGACACCCAGGTCAAACCAGCCGATCATCTGGCCGGTCACCTGGTCTCTCTCACCAAAGAAGAATACAAGCACCAACAGCACAACGGCCAGGAGGTACGCCAGCCACCAGAAGTCGCCGAGCCATTGGTAGTTACGCGGGAAAGCGGCCAGCAGGAGAATCAGCCCTATCCCCGCCGCCCCGATTAACGCCTGCCGCCGCCACAGGTTATGCAGACGGGGATCAGGACTGCCCAGATTGGCGCTATAGATCATCACCACACCGTAGGCGGTCAGCAGAATAGTGACTACGAGCAGCACGTAGTCAAAATGTCGCCAAGCACGCAATCCCGTCATCCTACCTCGCACCGGGTAAAAGGCACACGTGGGGCAGCCCTTCGACAGGTCAGGACGGGCCTCTCTAGGCTGCCAGCAGGCTTCGTCGTGAGCGCTCAGCCGAACGGCTTGCAAGCCTGCTCCACGTCGCTTTTGTCTATCTCTTGCGCCGCCTGCGCCGGGTCAACAGGGGAATGTCGGCGACCAAGCGCGATTCGTGCGCACTCTGGGAGAAGGTCACCTGAACACCCTGGGCATCAATGGCGACGTGACGCGAAATCACGGTGATGATCTCATCCTTAAGCGTCTCCAGCAGTGCAGGGGAAATGTCAGTCCGATCGTGGGCCAGCACCAAGCGCAGCCGCTCTTTAGCAACCTTCCCACTCGATGGTTTATAACGATGACCCAGTAGACGTTCAAAGAATTTCATGGTCAATCTCCCACAGGGCGCACAAAACGAAGACGAAAGGCAAGAAGTCGTTCAAATATACCAGGCTCGTGTAGTGTCAGGAACGGCACATCCTCTCCTCGCAGCCGGCGAGCGATGTTATGAAATGCCCGCCCCGCCAGAGAACTATCGCTGGAGAGGGCAAGAGGCTGTCCCCGATTCGCGGAGATCAGGATGGCTTTGTCCTCCGGCACGATGCCAATGAGATCAATAGCCAGCAATTCGACAACGTCAGCGATGTCCAGCATCTCCCCGCGCCGTACCATATCCGGCTTGATCCGGTTGATGATCAGCCGTACGGGGCCTTTCTCCTCCGCCTCGATCAGACCGATGACCCGATCGGCGTCGCGCACGGCGGAGACCTCTGGGTTGGTGACGATAATGATCTCGTCGGCCGGGGCGATGGCGTAGCGAAAGCCCATCTCGATGCCGGCGGGTGAGTCAATCAGGATGAAGTCATGCTGCTCCCGCAGGCTCCCACAGATACGTATCATATCATCAGGTCTGACTGCGCTTTTATCGCGAGTCTGCGCGGCTGGCAACAAAAAGAGTTCCGCAAGCCGCTTATCGCGCACCAAAGCCTGGCGCAACCGGCACCGCCCCTCAATCACATCCACCAGGTCGTAGACGATGCGGTTCTCAAGACCTAACATCACGTCGAGATTGCGCAAGCCGACATCGGCATCAATAACCACTACTCGCTGCCCCCGCATCGCCAGCGCGACGCCCAGATTGGCGACGACAGTGGTCTTGCCTACCCCACCCTTACCTGAAGTAATTGTAATCACTTTCGCCGACATCGGCTCTCCTTACCCCGCCCTCATTTACCTGCCAGCAACGAGATTCCTCGTCGTGCCGCTCCTCCAGTAACGACAGGCCGGAGCGGGCATGAATATAAATGCGATTGCCCTGCCTCAGCCCATCTTCTTGCCATACCAGGGAACGGCCACAATCTGTCCTTCTTGCACTGAGGCCATCTCCGGTACCGGCTCGCGCCGTCGCTCCTCTGGAGAGCGGGCGATGTATCCGGCAATGCGCAGTTGGGTGGGAGCCAAATCAAGAGCACAGACCACGGCTCCCTCATCCCCCAATGCTCCGGCATGCACCATCCCGCGCAGTCTGCCCCACACCACGATGTCACCGCCCGCCACCACCTCCGCCCCAGGGTTGACGTCGCCGATGACGACGATGTGACCAGGGTGACGCAGGCTCTGCCCAGAACGAAGCGTGCGCCGCACAACCAATCCTTCGACAACGGGTTCCCCGCCCCTTTCGGTCGCGGCTTCCGGCCCACGCGGGCGGGAAAGGCCGAGGTCAATCACCAGCCCCAACTCCTGTGCGGCTGCCTCCGTAATGGGATTCGTGCTGACCACAGCCCACAGATCAACCCCGTGGCGGGCCAACAGCGCGCGCGCATCCTCAATCTCAGAATGATTTAATTCCTGCGCTCCGACATCGAGAGCGACGCGACCACCGCGAAAGAAGGCAGGGTTAGCGTCGAGACGCGCTTCCAACGCGAGCAGCCCTGGGCTCCAGCCCTCCTCCCCCAGTGTGACGAGCAACCCCTGGCGGATACCTTTGATGGTGATCGTATCCGGACTCACACGTTCCTTCTCTGGCACCGGTGACATTATAGCATGGGAAGTGGGATTACAAAAGATGAGTAATTTGTGCTATCCGCTCTGGTGCCTGAACAGCGTGCCGACCAGGGCCGCGAACAACGTCACTGCCGCAAGCCCAACCAGCGTCGGCCAAAGAGGTGGTGCCGGTGTTGCAGGGACGGACGGACGGGGAGTAGGCAATTTGGTGGGTGTGGGGGTGTGGAGAAGCATGGAGATGTGAGTGGGGGTAGCCGTTGGAGTGGGTGAGGGTTGAGGC
>QMOC01000317.1 GCA_003648085.1 Chloroflexota bacterium | reverse complement strand
GGTATAGTGTCCAGCGTCGCTTCGACTTGCCGCAAGCGGTTGGTCACCTGTGTGTTGCGCTGTGCCAGACGTTCTACCTCAGCAGTCGTCTGCTGAATCAGGAGGTCAATCTCCTTGAGTTCGCGTTGAACCTGCTCGTGTTCCTTACTGCACTCCTCCAGGAATTGCTCGAAGGATGCAATGTCGGTTTTGGTTGAAACAGCCATTTTAACTCCTGACTTTCTCACGGTTTAGAAGCCACGGCTTAGAAGCGATGAGCCCGTTTCCTTCGTTCGCGTAAAGGCACCCAGCCATGCCGGAGAGCGTAGATCGCCGCCTGCGTCCGATCCGCCACCCCCAGTTTACTCAATATGGAAGTCATGTGATTCTTAACCGTCTGATGGCTGATCCCCAAATAATAGGCAATTTCCTTGTTACTCATACCCTGGGTAACCAACTCCAGAATCTCCATCTCGCGGGGGGAGAGTGGGGAAAGGAATTGCATATCGTCATCAAACAATCCTCCCCCGAAGCGCTGAAACTCTTGTAAAAGCCAATCACCAATACCGTCTTCATCCAACAAGGCGTTGCCGATGACATACCACCCCTGACTTACGTGCCGGATGACATCTACCAGCCGTTCGGGGCTGACATCCTTAGCGTGGTAGGCCGAGGCACCGGCTCTGATAGCGTGGTAGACCTGCTCCTCATCATCGTAGGCTGTGAGCATGATAACGTTGATCTCGGGGCAACATGCCTTGAGTCTGCGCGTGGCCTGCAAACCGTTGAGAGTAGGCAGGTTGATATCCATCAGTACTACATCAGGACGCAATTCTTGTGCTCGCTCTATTGCTTCGGGACCATCGGTTGCTTCACCGATGATGCAGAGATCCTCGTGCGCGGCCAGGACATTACGCAACCCCTGACGAAAGACAGGATGGTCATCTACAATCATCACCCTAATCCTATCCGCCATGCCTCGCTCCCATAATGCGCCCTATCCGGCTATGCTCTTCAAAGTACAGTATACCACATAATGGGCAAGGTGCGCAACCGAGATTGCACATCCATTCAACTCGCAGTTTTCACTGTTCAATTCTCCACATCACCACGAGGCCCTCCTCGAAGGTAGCCACCGGAGCCAGCCGGCTGGAGACGATCCGACCCTCGTATAGCGCCCTGAGGGGGGCCGGACAGTTGGGGTCAAGCACCAGATAACTTACCCCGTAGCGCCCACACACATCCAGCAGCGTCTCCACGCCCTCATTGGGCACGACTACAGCAGGGTGCCCGGTATGATACCAGAAGGCCGGGGGGTTGGCAATCATCACTGTCGCGTTCCCCGCCCCTTGCCACATCAGCCACTGGCCGATTTCCGGATAGGCCGCGTCGGCCTCCCGCCAGGTAAGCAATTTCTGTGCCGTCGCGTAGGCGCTCAAGGCCACTGCCCCCACCACCGCCGCCGTGACGAACGTCGTCTGGGCCTGTCGCAGGCTCCAGCGCCGCCGTCGGGCCGCCCACCCCACCGCCGCCTCCAACCCCTCAACTCCGGCGGCAAACAGGAACGGGAGCACCGCTGCGCTGGCGTGGAAGAAGCCGCCGCGAGGGCCGGGGAAAGTGAAAGCCAGGGAATGGGCCAGGTAGACGAGAAGCAGATAGATGGTGGAAAGGGCAAAAGGGAAATGACGGCGCAGGCGATAGAGGCCGACGAGGGCGAAAGGGCACAGAAAGATTAGACAATCCTCCGCCAGGAAGCGTTCAAAGTTGACCCAGGCCGCCCAGAGTTTGGAATGTAGAACGTTCCCCCAGCCCCAGGCCAGATAGGAGCGCAACGAGAGGTCACAGTTGTAACAGAACAGGTCGTCATAGGTGGTGAGCCAGAGGGTTTTCGCGCCAGCAGGGGAAAGCGGTGTGCCAATCACGCTCAGGTTGCGGAGGAACCAGGGGCTCATCACGAGCAAGTAGCCGAGAATAAGGAATGAACAATGACCAATGACCAATGACCAATGGCCAATGACAAGACGTGGTGCAGGGTGCGCGGTGCGTGATTTGGGCCGGACCAGCAGGGGCAGGATGACCACGGGGAGGAGCAGGATGCCGTCGGTGCGGGTCAGATGGGCCAAACCAACCAGCAACCCGACCAGCAACCAGCGACCTGTATCCTGCATCCTGCGTCTTGCATCTTGCATCCTGCATCCTGCGAGCCACAGCGCGAGACTGCCGAACAGAGCGAAGGGGACGAACGTCTCGGGGAGCGTCCAGTAGGGGAAGAAGAAGCCGCTGAAGAGGGTGAGGAGACCCGCCAGCCAGGCCGTGCGCCGCCGTCCGGTGACCTCCCAGGCCAGACCGAAGGCGACGAGGGGGAGCAAGGCGGAGAGAAGGGCGAAGGGGAGTTGGAGGGTGAAGAAAGAGTCGGGAAAGAGGGCTGCCAAGGGAGCCGCCAGCAGGGAGGGGAACGGCATCCAGTAGAGGAAGCCAGGGTGGGGAATACCCGTCGGGTCGTCCAGATAGTTCCAGATGAAGGGTTCGCTGAGGCCGCCGCTTTGAGCCAGCCGCACCGCACCGGCGGCGTAGTAGGCCGCGTCCATGTAGCCGGGGCGGCGGATGAGGAGGGCCACGCCCAGCCGCACCGCCAGGGAAAGAAGGAACAGCCCCAGTAGATACCGCCAAGTTCGGTTCATCGTCCCCCCTCCAGTGCCACCCGGTAGACCGCCGCTCCCCCGGCCCGTGGAACAGCCAGGCCACCTGCCATTCCCTCAGCATAGCCCGCCGCACATCATCGGGCGTGTCGGCAGCGAAGAAGCGAGCCACCGTCGCCTCTTTCCTCTCAAAGTCCACCGTCTCCATCCAATGGCCCAGCACCACCCGTGGCCGATGCGGGCCGGGATCAGGTTGCCGGTCTCGAAAGCGGCTAGCACCGCCTCATCCCATGCCGAGTGATCCCGCAGCCAGTCCACCCCGGCCAGGAAATCGGCAGGCCAGAAGAAGGCAGGTGAGCGATTTGCCGCAGCCAAGGTCAGCCCTGCCGTCAGGTAAAGGTTGCTCATCGCCGCTAGCGCCACCACCGCTGCCTGCGCCAGCCACTTGCCCCTCGCAATCTGCAATCTGCGATCTGTAATTTGCGCCAGCCCCACCCCGGCCAGGAGCCCCAGCGGCACCTGTATCCCTTCCAGAAAGCGCCGCTGCAGATTCCATGGCAGGTGGACCAGCACCGCTGTCAGGCCAACCCAGAGCAGGGGAAGGCCAACCCTCGCCCACCCTGGCGCGCCCGTGTTGCCGCACCGACGGCCCCCAGCACCAGCAGCACTCCATACCCCCAAAGGTAGACCCGCAGCGGTGGATAGAAATCCCACAAAGCAGTCGGTCGTCGGCCGGGCAGGGCACAGTAGAAGACTGCCGTGGTCAGTGCCAGGGCCAGTGCTGCTGCCATAATAGTGACGACGACACGTCGTCGAACCGGAGGCGAAGAGGTGAATGGCCTCACGGCTCCTCCAGCCGATAAAGTTGGTAAGCATCACCGAAGTTCTGCAGCAACTGCAAATCGTCCCGTTGCAACGTCTCCAGCGCGGTCACGTCCTCCTCGGTCAACGGATCGAACCCGGCCTCCCGGATCACTTCGTACCCCAGACGATAGAGCAGCACGTGGGTTACTCCCTCCGCTCGCCACTCATTGGCGATGACCTCCGCATCGTAGCCGTAGAGGTGCGTCGTGTGCAGCCAGCGGTCAAGCAGCGCGTCGGGCCAGCATCTCACCTGGCAATGGTAGGAGCGCGGCTCCCACAGGAATAGGACCACAGCATCGTGCGGCAGTTGCCGGTTGACGTACTCCACAGCAGCGTAGTACCACCCCAGCCGACGGGTCAGGAAGTCCTCTCGGCTCTCAAACCCCAAAAGTACTCCTAGCGGTCGTCCCTGCACAGCAGAGAGAAGCGCGCCCGCGAGTGTCAGCGCCAACACTCCCACGATGACCGCCCGTGCCAGCCATCCCAGGTCGAGGGGGCGGCGGGGTAGGGCCTGCAATCCCTCCACTGCCGCGCCCACCATCAGCGCCAGGAGCCCGAAGGCGGGGAAGAGCAGGCGGGTCTGGAGCAGGAGCGCCGAGCGGGCCACACCCCATAGCCAAAAGCCGTAAAGCACACCGCAGAAGGCCAGCGCAGCCCGCAGCCAGCGGCGCTGCACAGGCCGCAGCCGCCGCCAGACCAGGAGCAAGAAGGGCAGGAAAGCCAGGAAGAGAGGGCCAATAGTAGCGGAGTAT
>QMOC01000316.1 GCA_003648085.1 Chloroflexota bacterium | reverse complement strand
GGGGGAACAGCGGTTCTTCGCCGCGATGCGGGATGCCCCTGATGTGCAGTTCATCCTCGACGACGCCCGCAAGCACGGCTATCCGCCCGGCCAGCAGCGGGCCTTCGTGATGGCGAAGGTGCTGGAGGAGGCGCGGGTGGTCATCGTGGGGAGCGAGCATCCCGAGGTGGTGGCGGCCTGCAAGATGACCCCCGCCGCGACGATGGAGGAGGCGCTGGAGATGGCCGCGAGCGAACTGGGGCCGGAGTTGGACGTGCTGATCGTCCCTCACGCACTGCTGACGCTGCCGGTGGTGCAGTCTGTGTAGTTTCAGGAATACCTCCCGGTATGACTTGACGGTATTCTCAAATGGCGGTAAGACAAGAATGACCATCAAACGAGCCCTTCTCAGCGTCTACGACAAAACCGGCTTGGTGGACTTCGCCCGTCCACTGGCCGAACGGGGCGTGGAACTCGTCGCCAGTGGGGGCACCGCCCGCGTCCTGCGCCAAGCCGGGCTGCCGGTGCGCCCGGTCAGCGATGTGACCGGCTCCCCGGAGATCCTGGATGGCCGGGTGAAGACGCTCCATCCCGCCATCCACGGTGGTATTCTCTCCCGTCGCACCTCAGCCGACCGGGACCAACTCGGCAGCCTGGGTTGGGATGAGATTGACCTGGTCGCAGTCAACCTCTACCCCTTCGAAGAGACGGCCGCTGACCCTCACGCCTTTCTAGAAGCGGTCATCGAGCAGATTGACATCGGCGGCGTGGCGCTGCTGCGGGCGGCGGCCAAGAACTTCGCCCACGTGACGGTGGTATGCGACCCCGCCGACTACGCGCCCGTCCTGGCGGAGATCGAGGCCCAGGGGGAGGTCTCTCTGGAAACACGGCGGCGGCTGGCGGTCAAAGCCTTCGCCCGCACCGCCGCTTACGATGCCGCCATCTGGCGCTATCTGGCCGGTGGCGAGGACCTGCTGCCCGAAGCATTGGTGCTGGGTCTGCGCAAACTGGCCGACCTGCGCTACGGGGAGAACCCCCACCAGCGGGCGGCGCTCTACGCCTCGCCCGGCGTGGCCGGGCCGCTGGGCGGCGAACTGCTTCAGGGCAAGCCCCTCTCGTACAACAACCTGCTGGACCTGGATGCGGCCTGGCGGGCGGCCAGCGCCTTCGAGCGGCCAACCGTCGTCATAGTGAAGCACCTCAGCCCCTGCGGCATCGCCTCGGCCGATACGCTGGCCGATGCCTTCCCCTCGGCGCTTGCCGGCGACCCGGTCTCGGCCTTCGGGGGAGTCATCGCCGCCAACCGGCCCTTCGACGGCGCAACTGCCCGTGCCCTGGGTGACCTGTTCGTCGAGGCCATCGTCGCGCCTGCCTTCACCGACGAGGCGCGGGAGGTGCTGAGCGGACGCAAGGGATGCCGCCTGCTGGCGCTGGAGCGGGCCGCGCCCGAGGCAGTCGAAATGCGCAGCGTGCGGGGCGGGCTCCTGGTGCAGGAGCGCGATTGGGGCGATGAGGCCGAATGGCAGGTGGTCACCCGTCGCGCACCCACCGACCCCGAGATGCAGGCCCTCCGCTTCGCCTGGCGAGCCGTGGCCCACGTCAAGTCCAATGGCATCCTGCTAGCGCGGGGCGAGGCGGCGCTCGGCATCGGCGGGGGGCTGCCCAGCCGGGTGGACGCGGTGCGGCTGGCGGTGGCCAAGGCGGGTGAGCGGGCGCGGGGTGCAGTGATGGCCTCCGATGCCTTCTTCCCCTTCCCCGATGGGGTGGAGGTGGCGGCCCGGGCCGGCGTGACGGCCGTCGTCCAGCCCGGCGGCTCGGTGCGAGACAGCCAAGTCATCGAGGCCGCCGACCGGCTGGGGCTGGCGATGTGCTTTACCGGCGTGCGCCACTTTCGGCACTAGGCCCGTTTTTCGCACCCTACAGCACTCTCTTCACTCCATCCGCTGAGCGGCAGGCGTAGACGACCGGTCGGCGACCGAAAGCCGCCTCGTAGGCCGCCGAGACGTGGGCTTCAAAATCTGGTATGGCTTCAACAGCGACGAGCGCGACGATACAGCCGCCGAACCCCGCGCCGGTGAGCCGTGCGCCGTAGCAGCCCTCTACCTCACAGGCTGCCTCGGCCAGCCGATCCAACTCCGGTGAACTCACCTCATAGTAGTCACGCAGGCTGGCGTGGCAGGCTTTCATCAGCGCCCCCACAGTGACCACGTCCCCCCGCCGCAGCGCCTCCGCCGCGTGCAGCACCCGTATATTGCCAGTGACGACGTGGAGAGCACGCCGGTAGATGACCTCGGGCAGGTGCGCCCGTAACCGCTTCAGGTCGTTCAGGCTCACGTCGCGCAGGGCGCGGATGCCGGGCAGGTGCTCGCTCAGAAGCCGCGCCGCCTGCTCGCATTGGGCGCGCCGCACGTTGTACTCCGAGGCAGCCAATTGCCGCCGCACGCCCGTATCCGCCACCACGATGGCGACGCCCGCCGGCAGTGGCACGGGCTCCACCTCCAGCGTGCGGCAATCCAGCAGCAGCGCGTGTCCTTCTATTCCCAGGGCACTCGTCATCTGGTCCATAATGCCGCAGTTGACGCCTACGTAACTGTTCTCTGCTCGCTGGCAGACTAGCGCCAGGTCGCGTCGGTCGAGTTGGAAGCCGGAGAGTTGTTGCCAGGCGTAGGCAAACGCCACCTCCACCGCCGCCGAGGAGGAGAGCCCCGCTCCCACCGGCACGTCGGAGGTCAAGACCGCCTCCATTCCCACCGGCTTGAGCCCGCGCTCCTGCAAGGCCCAGGCGACACCCCGGGGGTAGTCGGCCCAGCCGCCGTCTGAGGGTGGGATGACGTCGAGCGGGAAGATAGCGTCGCTCCCCAGGTCAAGCGCACGTACGCGGGCCTCACGGGCGGCGAGCGGAGCGGCCGCGACCCAGGCGGCGCGGTCCACTGCCACCGGCAGGACATAGCCCTCGTTGTAGTCGGTGTGCCCGCCCAAAAGGTTGACCCGCCCAGGGGCACGCACTACAATCGAGGGCTGATGCGCGAAGCGAGACTCGAAGGCGGAGGTCACTTTAGTCTGCATCGCCCCCCTCCAGACCGATGACGTCGGGAAGCAGGCCCATCTCGCCCAGTGCGGCGATGAGGCGAGGCCAATCCCGCTCGCGCACCAGGGCGGCCCTCGGCCCGATCCGCTCGTGGATGAAGCGGCGGGTGCGGGGGGAAGACGTGACCTGCGCCATCAGCCCCTCGCTGGAGAGGCGCAGGAGCACCGCCCGCTCCAGCCGGGCCTCGACTCCGCGGGTTTCCCAGCGTGTCAGCGCCGCCTCGACTGAGCGGGGCACAGGTGCGCCGGTGGTGCGGCGCAGGAACTCCAGCACGCGCGCCACGGGTATGCCCTGCCGCCGCGCACGCTCCAGCGATGTAGGGGTGAGCCGGTAGACGAAGGGACCCTCCCCAGCCCCCCCTGTAGGAGGGGTGGCTACCCAGTCGGCGACGCGGGACAGTTGGAAGCGCTCGTAGCGCCGGGCTGGGGGTGCGAGCACGGTGAAATCGGGTCGCAGAATGAGCGGTGAAGGCTCGGGTTCGGGCGGGGGTTCGGCCAAGCCGAGGAAGGCTGCGCCTGCACGGGTCAGACGGAAGGCGGTCGGTGATCCATCGGGGATGGTCGCCCCTAGATCGGTCAGGCCCAGCCAGGCCAGCGGCCCGGTGATGAGGTAGCGGATGAGCGCCCCCTCGACGGCGTCCCAACTTTCGAAGCCGGCGAGATACGCGCCGGTGACCGTGTCGCGTATGTACCAGGTCGTGTAGTCACCGTCAGGTCGCTGAAAATCAGGGTCAGCCTGCTTGACGGCGGCGACGAAGTCGTCGAGTTTGTACCAGGTGCCCGGGATGCACGTTTTCAGGTGACCCAGAATGGCCTGTCGTGCCAGGAGCGGATCGTTGCGCCACGCGCCGGTATCCTCGGGGTGGAGCGTGGGGACGTGAAATAGATCGTTCCAGGCCGGGTCGTCCCGCCAGGCTTCGGCCAGCGTGGTCCGCTGCTGGTTGGTCGAGGATTGGAGCCAGGCGGCCACGGGGCCTGGGTCGGGGCGCAGGTGGCCCGCATCGGTCACGCGCAGCCAGTTAAGACGCCGCACCAGGTGGCGCAGGAGGGTCAAGCGTGCGGGGTGGGGGTCGCGCAGGCGGCGGGCCAGGCGGGCCTCGTGGCGGGCGGGCCAGCCGTTGGGACCCGGGCGCAAGCGCTCGTTCTGGAGGTAAGAGAGCAGCGTGCAGGCGTCGTCGAGGAGCGCGTCATCGGCCGATTGCACGGCGGCGGGCGCG
>QMOC01000315.1 GCA_003648085.1 Chloroflexota bacterium | reverse complement strand
GCCTGCTTTCCCCAGAGCGCCCCCCTCGGTTGGAGCGAGGTTTCAGTCAGGCGCTGGATAAGTGCCTGCTGTCCTTGGAGGAGGAGCAGGCTACTATGGAAGCGGGCCGCGTGAGAAAGTGTCAACTCATTCTGAACCATCCCTGAAAAGCAGAGAGTAATGCCTCATAGTGCGGTGAGGCTCTTGAGGATGAAGGGCAGGTAGACCCGCGCCACCGGTTCCCACCACTCGTATGCCCCGATGTCGGGCCGGGCATCGCGGGGGGAGCCGGCGAAGTCATCGGCGGGTGCTCCGTCGGCGGTGCCGGCGTCAATGGCCGGGCTATCCGCAGTCAAGTGGGCGTCGAAGTTGGTGATGGATTCATTCACTAATTGGGGTGCAACATCACATAGGCTACCCGGCGGGCAGGGATCGGGCATGTTCTTTACTCCGTTGATGATGGCGTGGTCTATGGCGAAGAGATCGTCCGCCAGATCGGTCCAGGCCAGACAGGTGATGTCGCCCCCTCCGCCGAACTCGGGATAGCCCAAGAAGATGTCATTGCAGAGCAGGACACGCTCCTCCCCCTGGCACCCTTCTCCCTCCGCGCACTCGGCGATGACCAGGCAATCCCCCTGCCCGATGACGGTGGAGTTGACGACGGTGATGCGATCGCCGGGGTGGAGAGTGAGCGCCAGGGCGCTCCCACCAGCACGGCAGTGGTCCACATCGTAGGTGAAGGGCCGGCCCTCGAAGTAGCCGCAGTTGCTGACGGCAATGACGTTCTCGACGAGAGCAGGGCCGGTGATCTTGATCTGATCCCCGGCATTGCCCTCCGCAATGGTACGGCGGACGGTGATGCTGCCGCCCAACCGATGGTAGAGCAGGTCCAGCCCGTCGGAGGTGTTGTGCAGGAAGGCCGAATCCTCGATGATCCAGTCGCCTCCGGTGTCGCCCGTGCCCACGCCGTCGCCGTAACCGCCGGCCGTCTGGGCCCAACAGCCGATGGGCTCGCCGCCCGGGTAGGTCTCGCCGCATCCGTTCCACTCCACCCGCCAATGGCGGAAGAGGAGCGTACCAGAGTCGGAGTCATCGCCGTCAAGGTCCCCATCCCAGCCGACCCAGCCGTTGCCGGCGATACGCACGTCCTCCACGGTCCAGTCGGTGAGGCGGCCGGCCCACACTCCAGCGTGGGCCAGGCCGTGGATATTTAAGTCCTTCAGATGGACATGGGCCGAGTCCTCGGCGTAGAGGCCGACGGCGGCCCAATCGCCGTAAGGGTAGGTGTCGCGCTCGCACGCCAGGGTCGGGTCGGCGTGGAACTCGACGCAATCGGAATGGTCGGTGATCTCCAGGCAGGCCACTTCGACATTGCTGGCATCGGTGAGGTCGAGGATCACTCCCACCCGCTGGGTGCCCCATAGTTGGGGCGGGTTAGGGCAGCCGGCGTTCCAACCAGCCCCTAGGATGCGGGTAGGATGGGCCGGGTCGGGGCCGCTGGGGATGGGAGGTATGTGGCAGTCCCACGGGTAGTCGGATTCGCAGTTGTCGGCTCCGGGTGCACCGTAGCCCATCTTGTATTCACCCGCGCCGATGATGAGCGTGTCGCCGCCGGAGATGCGGGGGATGCCTTCGGGCGGGAGGGCGCGGAAAGGGTGGTCCCAGGCGCAGGGCCGGTTCGTCCCGCTGCCGGGGTAGGGCGCGTCCACCAGGCCGGTGCACTGTTCGGGAGAGCCCCCATCGGGGCGGACGTAGTAGGTGGTGGTGGCCGCGCGGGCCGGGGATGCGGGAGGCGTGGTCGCAGCCACAGTCTCGACCGCCGCCGGTGTGGTGAGAGTGCAGGCGAGCAAAGCGACGGTCAGCAAAATTGGCAGATTTTGTAACTTTGGCATTTTGACACACACCCTATTATTAACAGGACTTACGCAGTTCCATTCACTCTCACCACGGAGGCACAGAGAACACGGAGTTTCGCAGAGCATTTCAGGCCTCCCTGTGCTTCTCCGTGCTCTCCGTGCCTCTGTGGTATTCCATCTGCCACAAGTGCGTAACTCCTGTAACTTCAATTTCCACCAGGGTGCGGTGCCCCCTTACGCTCAACGGGCCGGCAATTCGTACAGGCTGATGCTCAGCGGTGGCACGTTCAACTCGTTGGATACGGCGTCCAGCGGAATCTCCTCGATCACCACCCGGGGTGGTTGCCCAGGCTCATTGTAGACCATAGGGTCGGAATGGGCAATCACCCACATCTGCCCTGCGTCGGTCAGTACGGCGCCCTCCAGCGCGAGTGTGATGGTGTGCTCCTCCTCGGTGGGGTTGACAACGGCCACAGTTAGGGCGCTGTGCTCCTCGTTCCAGGCGGCCACGACGTCAAGCGGCTCGGTGTCACTGCCGACGGCTACCGGCAGGGTCCCGAAGTGGTGGCGGTAGAGCCCCAGCACCAGGCCGGTGGCCTCTATAGCGGCGTCGGTCTTGGTGGTCTTGATCTGCCCATGGACGTTGACGGGATGGATGTTAGCCATAAAGACCATATCGCTGTTGCGGAACATCTCGTGCAGGCCCTGCGCGATGCCCAGCGCATCCTTAAAATAGTAGCGCGGCCCGGCCTCCCCGTAGATTTCGTGGCGGTCCTCCCAGGAGTAGTTCCACTCATCGAAGGCCAAGCGGATGTCCTTATCCTGGAGCGATTCCAGCCGCTCGCGATATTCGCGGTGGGCCTCCACCAATCCGCGCACTATTGAGGCGATGCTGTCGGCGTGCTCAATCAGACCGGGGCTGGAGCCCCCATAGATATGCTCGCTGATCAGGTTCATATAATCGGCGCAATAGGTGAGCATGCCCTCCGCCCAGTCGCCATCTCCGGGCAGTCCCTCAAACCCCACCCCGCCGACGGCGACGAGTTTGATGGAGGGGTCCACCGCCCACATCGCTTCGGCGATGCGGTTGTGCTGCTCGATGTAGTCCTCCAGAGGCACGAACCACATCTCGTTGCCGATGCCCCAGAACCGGACGTTGTACGGCTCCGGATGACCGTTGGCAGCCCGCAATGTGCCCATCGGCGTGTCGGTGGAGCCGTTGAGGTACTCCACCTCCTCGGCGGCCATAATATCATCGTCCGGCCCGCTGCTGCTGACGACGACGTAGGGCTCGGCGCCCACCTCCTCACAGAGGGCCATAAACTCGTCCAGGCCGAAGTCGTTCGACTCCACATCCTCCGACCAGTAGGCTCGGTTCAGCCGTGGGGGGCGCAGGTCCCGGTCGCCGATGGCCTGGCGCCAGTCGTAATCGTTGACGAAAAGCCCACCAGGCCAGCGGTAGACCGTGAAGCCGATTCCCTTGAGCAATGCGATGGTGTCGGCCCGCATCCCGTTGATGTTGTCGGCCGGCATCAGCGAGGCGGTGCCGATGTAGAAGGCTCCCTCGCCGCGCCCAATGATCTCCAGCCGTCCGTCGTCGGTGTCGGCCCCGGCGGTGAAATGGAAAGGTCTCCTGGTGTACTCATCGCCCAGGCCGTCAATGGTGACCGTCTGCCGGTCCTCAGGCCCCGGCCCCCAGACCAAGCTGACCTCCACGCTGATGGAGCCGCTGCCCGATAAGACGACGTAGCCCTCGTATTCTTCGCCCTGGCGCAGGCCCAGCCCCTCCTGTACGATGCCGCGCGGTTTCTGCCTGTCCAGGTCAATGCGCGGGGTGTGCTCGCCGACGTAAGAGTGCTCGGTATCCATCATCACGACTGTATCGAACTCGTTCGCCCGCCACGGCGATTTGTGCTTCTTCTCGCCCCAGGGGAAGTAGTAGTTCACGGGATAGTAGAACTTACGGTCCTGCAGCATCTCAGCCCAGATGCCGTCGTAGATGCAGCGGCCCTGATGCTCGATGAACGCGCCGTAGAGGTACGGGGAGATGGGCTCGCCGATCTGATCGGCATCAATGGTTACGGTGAGAGGCGTCGGTTCGATCGAATCGTTCAGTACCTCCACCTGAAAGACCTTGGCATCGTTCCACTCCTCACACGTCCGATTGATAGTCCACAGGTAACCGTCGCCCCAGGCCATGTCCCACGTCTCTACCGCCGGGGCGTAGATCATTCCCACCAACTTGCCGTCCGGCGTCCATTTCTGGATCACGTTACCCCCGCCCGTCCAGAAGTGGGTGCCGTCCCAGGTGATGGTCGGGCCGGAGGGGGCTTCAAAGTGGATCTCGTCCACTACGTTCCCTTGCTTGTCCAGTTTGAGGAGCGTGTTCGGCTTGATCTCGGACGGGATGTACAGGTATTCCCCGTCGGTGGCGATGCCGGCGCTTCCCCCCTCCACCGCCT
>QMOC01000314.1 GCA_003648085.1 Chloroflexota bacterium | reverse complement strand
TGGCTGCGGGGCGCGTCCCCGGCGGCCAGGTCGGCCCGCATATCCTCCAGCGTCGCCAATAACTCGTCCTCCAAGTCGGAGGTGTAGTCCACCTCAAAGGCGCGGTCGGCGTACTTGATGATGCCGTAGGGAGGCCGCCGTCCATAGCACTCCTCGACCAGCAGGCAGTAAGCCGCCAGTTGGAGGATGTGCGAGGGGTAGGGCTGGGCCGGGGCGCGGCCCGATTTGACCTCGACGGGGATGACGTCGGCTCCGTCGGCCACCAGGTAGTCGGGCTTGCCGGTGAGGAGAAATCGGCGGGAGAAGAGTGGGCGCTCCAGCCGGCCCCATCCGCCCGTGTCGGTGTAGACCACGCGGCCCTGCGGTAGTCCACTGTGGGCCCGCCCACGTTGCGCCAACCAGAGCAGCAACAGCCCCAACGCCAACAGGACGAAAAACCACAGCGCCATATCCAATCAACCAACTAACCACCCAACCAACTAACCACCAACACAACCCCGACCACCGCCGCCAGCAGCAGCACCCCATACGCCAGACGGCTCAGCCAGAGCGAGGCCCGCACTCTCTGCCCGTGGCGCAGGTGGGCCGCCTCACCCGCCGCCATCTCTCGCTCGCGGGCCGAGGGCAGGCCCCGCACGCTCCCCAGCCACCAGGCGCGGGCGCAGTAGACGTACCGCCCAATCTCGCTGGCGCGAATGACGCGGTCGCGCCGCTCACTCATTCCCGATGCGCTCCTCGAAGTCGTGCAGGGCGCGGATCAGCCGATCCTGGCGCAGGCTATTGGTCAGGTCGCCGCGTGTGCGCTCCAGCACGGAGCGCAGTTGGTCCACGCGGCGGCGCAGCCCGCCGGTGATGGCGTCAGGGAAATCGAAGGTGACCAGCACATCGTAGACCTCATCCATCGCCTGCAGCAGGCGCTCGGCCTCGGCGGTATCGCCGCGCCGCAGTTCGTCCAGGCAGCGGCGGCGCATCTCGCTGGCCGCCTCACATAGCCCGTTCAGATAGGCCGGGTAGGTCACCCCCAGTGTCTCCGGCTCCGGGACAGGAGCGCCGCTGGCCAGCGCCAGGGTGGCGTGGGCTTCGACCAGTTCCTTGAGCGCGTCCTGGGTGTAGCCAGCGTGCAGCAGATCTGGGTAGGGCGTGAGGGCTTCCCGGATGCCGCCCGCGACCGCGTCGGCCTGGGCGAGGAGTTCGCGGGCCGTGTCCCACTCGTTGCGGTGACTGGCGCGGATGGCCGTCGCGCACAGGCGGGTCAACTCGCGGGAGCGGCGCAGCGCCTCGTCGCGGGCGTCGTTGCGGGCCTCAAAATCGGTCCGAATACGCTCGGCTATCGTCTCCAGATGACTCGCACTGTGTCCCGATGGAAGGGTCATGCTTTTGGAGGTTCCGGCGGTTTGACAGCACCGAAGAACTGCTGGGCCAGTTTGTCGGCTTCGGAGGGCAGTTTGATCTCGCCGAACTGCGCCTCGTACTTCTCCAGGTTCTCGCTCAGCGCCCGCAGGAGGAGTTTGGCGTGCAGGGGGGTGGTGATAATGCGCGCGTAGACCTTAGCCCTGGGGGTATTGGGCAGCACACGGGCGAAGTCAATGATGATCTCGGATGCCGAATGGGTGATGAGGGCAAAGTTGGCGTATGTGGCGTCCAGATCGGGCGGAACTTCGATATTGACCTGCATCTGGCGACGGCGTGGGTTACTCATCGGGGGTACCTCCTTGAATAACACGGATTCCAGGACATTAACGGATCACAGTAGTTTTGTGCTTTTTACACGCTCTCAGCCCCTGTCCTCGGGGCGGCCAAAAGCGGGGCAAAATCCGCCCGTGACACCCCCGGGACGGGGGCTGGGAGCAACGTCTGGGTAGTTACCATCCTACTACAAATGGGACGGGCTGTCAAAACGAGATAGGCAAAGGTAGACCGCCGCTACAGGAGCGGCGGTCGAGGATGTTCTGCTGCGTGCCCGGAGTCCCGACGCTTCAGAAGGGGATCGCTTCTTCTTCCCCTTCAATAACGGCTTCCTCGGGTGCACCGGCCACTTCAGCCGGGGGTGCTTCGCCGGCCCGCCCCAGAAACTTGACGGCCTGTGCAGTCACCTCGAAGGATGCTCGAACGACGCCGTCATTCCCTGTCCAGAGTCGTGGCCCACCGGTCGCCGGGTCAGGACGGATACGGCCTTCAACCAGGACCAGCCGCCCTTTCTGGAGATACTGGTTGCAGACCTCAGCCTGCCTCCCCCACGCCGTGACGCGCCACCAGGTTGTCTCATCGTGCTGCTGACCCTCCTGATCCGTCCAGCGGCGATTAGTAGCGACGGAGAAGTGGGTGACCGGCTGCCCTGATGGAGTGTAACGCATTTCGGGGTCACGGCCGAGGTATCCAACGAGAACGATTTTATGGTACATGTTGACCTCCTGATCTACTATCATCTTCCGCGCGACGATCTTTATCTTACCCTAAATGATGCATAAAGTCAAAATAGACCAACAGCCGACGATTTCTCGCCGGCTGTTGGCATGGGCGGTACAGGACTTGAACCTGTGACCTTCACGATGTCAACGTGACGCTCTGGCCATCTGAGCTAACCGCCCAAAGCGTTTGCATTATACCACCTCTGCCGTCATTTTGCAAGCAACGTTCGTTGTGTTACAATTCCTCCGATGGAGACAAACGGCAACTGGGGCATCGTGGGGCACGAGTGGGCGGTGGCGCTGCTGCGACGGGCGGTGGCAAGAGGCACTATCTCGCACGCCTATCTCCTCACCGGTCCGCCAGGCGTGGGCAAGACGACGCTGGCGCGGGCATTGGCCGCTGCCCTGCTGTGCCAGGGTGAGGGAGAGCCCCCCTGCGGCGCGTGCCGCGCCTGCCGCCTGGTCGCTGGCGGCAACCACCCCGACCTGCACGTCGTCGCGTCGGAGCGGGTTGGCGCCAGTCTCAAGATTGATCAGGTGCGCGAACTGCAACGCCAACTGGCGCTCACCCCCAACGAGGGACGCTGGCGGGTGGCCATCCTGCGCCGCTTCGAGGAGGCCACCACCTCCGCTGCCAACGCGCTGCTCAAGACGCTGGAGGAGCCCCCACCCTACGTCGTGCTAGCGGTCCTGGCGAGCGACGCCGACCGCCTCCTCCCCACCATCGTCTCCCGCTGCCAGCAGGTCCCCCTGCGCCCGCTGCCCGTGGCGGTGGTGCAGCAGGCTCTTATCGAACGCTGGCACGCTGAACCGGAGCAGGCCGAACTCCTGGCCCACCTTTCGGGCGGGCGGCTGGGCTGGGCGGTGCGCACGCTCAACGATAGGACGGCCCTCCGGCGTCGCGCACAGCGGCTGGCTGATCTGGATCACCTCTTAAACATTTCCATCATTGAACGCTTCCGCTACGCCGAAAGACTGGCCCGCGACCCCGTCGCCACGCAGGAGACGCTCGACCTGTGGATCGGCTGGTGGCGGGACGTGATGCTGGTGGCCGCCGAGACGGATGCGCCACTGACCAACGTGGACCGCGAGAGCGCACTGCGCGACTACGCCCACCGCTTCGGGGTGGAACGGAGCGCCGCCGTAGTAGAAGCCCTGCGCAGCGCGGCCGAGCGGTTAAAGCGCAACGCCAATCCCCGCCTCACGCTGGAGGTGCTGATGCTCGACCTGCCTCGCCCGTAGCGCGAGACTCACGAAAGGACGCGAAAGGCACGAAAGCGGCAGCGTTTCGCGTCTTTCGCGTCCTTTCGTGACCTTCGCGATCCAGAGCCCCCGCACGCTGCTAAACTGCCGTGCACATAGCCAAACCCCGCTTCGCGGGCTTCCTGGAGCCTCCGTAAGGAGGGTTGGGCTCCTATCAGAATTCAGGATTCAGAAGACGGGAGAGCCAGGGACACCACCACCCGAAAGCCCAGATCGTTGAGGAAGTTGACCGGGAAGTTCCAGCGGCGGAAGGCGCAGCGGGCGACCCTCCGACTGCCGCCCCAGGACCCCCCACGCACCACCCGCGGGCCTTTGGCCTCGAGGTCCTCCCGGCCGTCCGCCGGATCGTAGGGATAGCCCTTCTTGAGGCTCCGCGTCCACTCCCATACGTTGCCGGCCATGTCGGCGCAGCCGTAGGGGCTATCCCCCTGGGGCGAGTAGCGGCCTACCGGTGTGGTATCGCCGACGCTCAGGCCAAAGTTGCACAACCCGGCCGTGATTCGGGGTCGACATCCTCTTCAATGACGGTCAGATAGAGTTGGATCTCGTTCGAAGTCATGCGTCACTCACCCCCGGTGCACGAAAGGTTGGAGCACCGGAGTGAGTATAGCACGAGTATTGGGGAGAGCAAATC
>QMOC01000313.1 GCA_003648085.1 Chloroflexota bacterium | reverse complement strand
CTCGATCGTCATCCGGTCGAGGGGTATCTGCGTCTCTCCAGGCAGGTGGGCGAGCACCTTGGCCAGGCCGGCCTTGAAGCGGGCCGGCACCAGCGAGGTCTCGGCCACACGCTCGGCGGCGCCGAGCACCATCCCCTGGATGGGGGCGATGAACTGGGTAGATACGGCGGGGTCGGTGATTAACTCGATCGTGGCCCTGGCCTCGGCGTCGCTCAACCTCTCTTCCACACACTCAGAGAAGTCGGCGGGGAAGATGACGGCCACTGCTCGCTCCCCATCGCTCACCAGCGCCTCGGCCCGCTCGCGGGTCAGCGGTTCACCCTCCCAGGCCGTCTCCACCTCGATGCCGTCCATGCTATCCAACTGGGCGATGACTTCAGCCGCCAGGTTGCCGCTATCGAGGTTGACCACCGGCAGGTGCCACGGCTGCCCGGTATCACTGGGGTCAAACATGCCCTGCAGGGCGACGCTCATGACGATGATGAACATCATCGGCATGAGGAAGAGCACCGCCATGCCGCCGATGTCCTTGAACAGAATTTTCAGATCTTTCCAAGTGATAGACAAGATTTGGTGTAGCATGTTTTCTCACTCCTTAGATTTAGTAGATTGGTAGTTGGTAGATTGCTGTTGGTAGACTGACCCCCAATTTACCAGTTTCCCAGTTTCCCAATTAATCTCTCAGCCGCTTGCCGGTCAGGTGCAGGAAGACCGTCTCCAGGTTGGGCTCCAGCACCTCCAGTGAGGTGACGTCGGTGTCGGTCCTGTTGAAGAGTGCCAGCAGGCCCACCAGCGCCTCCTGTGCCCGCGTCGCTTCCACCTTCACCTTGCCGTCGAGCCGCGTCACGGCCCTGACCTCGGGCAGCGCCCGGATCTGCTCCAGCAGCCCCTCGGCCATCCCGTCGGCTATGCCCAGGTGGATGATGCCCCCGCCCAGGTCGGTGACCAGTTTGCGGGGCGTGTCGAGGGCGATGATGCGCCCCTCATCAATGATCGCCACGCGGTGGCACAACCGTTCAGCCTCCTCCATGTAGTGCGTGGTATAGAGGATGGTCAGGCCCTCGGCGTTGAGCCGCTCCACGTGCTCGAAGATGGCGTTACGCGACTGGGGGTCCACGCCGACGGTCGGCTCGTCGAGGAAGAGCACCTCGGGGCGGTGGAGCAGCCCGGCGGCGATGTTGAGCCGCCGTTTCATGCCACCGCTGAAGGTCTTGACCGCCGATGCGGCCCGTTCCGCCAGGCCCACCATCTCCAGCACCTCGTCCACCCGCCGGCGCAGCGCCCGACCGTGCAGCCCGTAGATGCGTCCGTAGAAGTTGAGGTTGTCGCGGGCGCTGAGCGTGGGATAGAGGGCCAGTTCCTGGGGTACCAGCCCGATGCGCCGCTTGACCTGCTGGGGCGCTCTCACGACGTCGTATCCGGCGACGATGGCCGTGCCCCCGGTCGGTTCCAGCAGGCAAGAAAGCATCGAGATGGTGGTGGTCTTGCCGGCGCCGTTGGGGCCCAGGAAGCCGAAGATCTCCCCACGGCGGATGGCGAAACTGAGGCCGCGTACCGCCTCGATGTCGCCGTACCGCTTGACCAGTCCTTGTGCTTCGACTATGTTTTCGCTCATCACACACCTCCCATTTTCTTTTCGCGCTCATTCTACCCTGCCGAGGGTCGTTTGTGATGTGCCGGAGGGGGGATTGTGGGGGCATAAAAAAGCGGGCCCTTTTCGGGGCCCGCTGTGACGAAAGTCATATCAGAGGCGCATACCGGTCTGCGCCTACCGGAAACCGCGCAGGACGAGGGGCAGGTACACCTTGTACACCCGCTCCACCGTCACCTGCACCTCCTCGGAGAGGGGACTTTCGTTGCCTGAGTTGTCGTAGGCTGTGACGGCGACGTAGCCGACGTTCATCCAGGGCGGAAGCGGCAGGTCAAAGCAAGTCACGTTGGTGGCGTCGTAGAGGCCCAGGTCATAGGTGCCCGATTGCCTGCCGTAGTAGACGTTGTAGCCTACCACGTCGGCCTCTGTGTTGCGGTCCCAACACACGGTGATGTTCTTCCATGGCGGGGAGGCCGTGGCTTTGACGCCGGTGGGAGCGGCCGGAGGCTGGGTGTTGACTACGGAGACGGTCGCGGTGAAGTAACTCACGACGGGCACATTCTTGAGATCGTCCATGCAGGCGTAGACGTAGTAATCGCCCGTCTGCACCTGAGAGGCGTCCCAGACGTAACTCCCGGCGGCCGGGTCTAGCCCCTGGGCGATGAGCCTGCCGTCCGCGCCGCTGTCGTCGGTGTCGTAGTAGAGGGCCAGCGTGGCCTCGGGGTCCGCGTCGTCAGCCATCCAGTGAATGGTGTAAAGATTCTCCCCGGCGGGCGCGACGCTCTGCACGGTGACGGTGGGGGGCAGGTTGCGGCCCAGCGCGCCAAAGGAGTAATCCTCGCTGCCGGTGAGGTTACCGATGTGCGCCTGCCAGATACCGGTCTTGGGGTTTTCAATGAGGTACACGGTCGAGGTCACCGTATTGGTGTACCCCATACCGGGGTAGTCGGTATCAGTCGTCACGGTCACTCCCTCGGGATCCACGAGAGTAAGTTCCGGGGAGCCACTCTGCCAGTCCATTCCCACCATGATCAAGTCCGTGTTGGAGACCTCGTAGGTGATCACGTCCGTACTGGCAGGTTCCAGTCCCAGTGCCCTGGTCTGAGCCAGCATGGTGGCCTGGTCAATCAAACGGTACTGGTCCAGGGAACTGCCGTGGTCCAGATTGCCATCCACATCCAAGAAGAAAGCGTATTGAGCCAGGGTTACATCTCTCGACCCAAAGAGGTAGTTCACGTGAATGGTGATGTCCACCGCCCCCTTGAAGCCGTAGATGGTGCTGCTGCACGAGGAGTTATGGCAAAACTCGCCGAATTCCGCCCCGACGTTGCCGAAAGTGAGGTCAGAGGGGGGTAGGTCAATCCCCCAGTAAGTGCCCAGTGCTCCCTTCTCAAAGCCCAGCGTCACGGTGGCGCTGCCTGTAAAGTGGAACTCACCGCCGGAACGCCAGACGTGCAGGCTGGCATCGCCATTTAGGGCATAAGGCGGATATGTGATGTGCACTTCGCCGTAGAGCCCCCTGCTCTGGCTGAGCACCAGGGAAGCATCAGCAGCGTCGAAGATGAGCACCTGCACCGAGCCGCTGATACCCACTTCGTAGGGGCTGCTAAGTTTGACCCACACTGAGGGCTCACCGGAGACCACCGGCCCCAGGGGAGGCACCTCCAGTTCGCTCTCAATGGTGCCGGTGATCTGCACCCGTACCTCAGGGCGCAAGGTTACCTCTCCCTCGAGACCGGTCAGGGCCATGCCGCTGTTCCCGATGGGGATGCCCGGCTCAATAGTGCCGCCCATCAGCACGTAGCGCAGGCCGGTCTGATCCAGTTCGAACTCGGCGTAGAGGCCGCCGCTGTAGTACTGGCCCGGCTTCCCGGTGCTGGCGATATTGGGCAGGCTGAAACCGGCCTTACCGTGGATGCAGTACTTGCCGCCAGCCTCCAGGCTCAGCGTCACAGAGGCCCTGGCCAGTTCAAACTTCCCACCAGTGCCCGGCACGTTCATGTCCGGCAGGCTGAGGGTGATGCTCCCACCTCCGACCCTTTGCAGACCGCTCTCGGTGATCATCAGGTTCTCCACGGAGCCCTCGGACCCTACGGAGAAGACATCCGGCAGAACCACGGAGGCGTGGCCAATGGTGATCTTCCCGCCGCTGGCCGGATCGTAACTCAAAGTGGCGTTCTCGACGGCGAAGGTCACCCCGGCAGCCTGAAACGCCAGGTCTCCCACCCCCAGATCGCCTGAGACATGGCCGTCGTGGTGCAAGGTAAAGTTCACCGTCGCGGAGGGATGTACATCTTCAATGGGATGGACGGTGATCCTGGCCCGACCGCTAACCGTGCCCTGGAGCACGTTCATGCCGAAATTGACCAGGGGAGTAGCGGTGTCCACGCCCAGGTCGCCCAGGCGGGCCAACTGGAAGATAACCCCCAGCGGCGTTACCTCCCCGCTGCTCGGATCCACCGAGAAGGGGCCGGCGAAGACCGGTGTGGCGGTGCCGTCGTCCATGAGCAGCGAGACGGCGCTGTCGCTGCTGCCCGCGATGCTCTGCGCGCCGTAGTCCAGGTCAACCACGCCCGCGCTGAGTTCCACGTAGGCCACGGTGCTGCTCCCCAGACGGATGTGGCCTGAGGCCTGCCAGAGGTCATCCCCCAGGTCGGTGAAGGTGTCGGCGTAGACGGTCACGTTGCCCAGCGTTTTCTGGCTTGTGGGTGGAGGACCGGCGGTGGGGT
>QMOC01000312.1 GCA_003648085.1 Chloroflexota bacterium | reverse complement strand
TCGCAAAGTCGGGCTGGCCCTCAGCGGCGGCGGCGCGCGGGGACTGGCCCACATCGGCGTGCTGAAAGTGCTGGAGCGAGAGGGGATACCAATTGACTACCTGGCCGGCACCAGTATGGGCGGCCTCATCGCCGCAGGGTACGCCGCCGGGCTGAGCCCTGAGTTTATGGAATCGGAGGCGTTGCGCATGGCCAGCCTCCGCCGCCTGTTGGCCCTGGCCGACCCATCGCTGCCCCGACGTGGCCTCTTTGAGGGCCAGAAAGTGCGCGAGTACCTGACCGGTCACCTGGGCGACCGCACCTTCGACGACTTGCGTGTCCCGCTGACCTTGGTCGCTGTGGATCTAAACAGCGGCCAGGCGGTGTATCTGAATCAAGGGCCGGTGGTGGACGCTGTGCGAGCCACCATCGCGCTACCGGGCGTCTTCACGCCGGTGGAGCGGGACAGGCAGACGCTCGTTGATGGCGGATTGCTGGATAACCTCCCCGCCGACGCGGTACGCCGCATGGGAGCCGACGTCGCCATTGCCGTGGACGTTACTACGGACGAGGGGGTTATCTCCTCCCTAGTCGAGGCGTTACACCAGCGCCGCTATGTCCCCAACGGGCTGGTGGACACCATCGAGGTGCTGTACCGCTCGCTGGGAGTGCTGACAGCGGAGGTCAATCGCCGCCGCTTGGCCGAGGCGCGGCCGGAGATCATCATCCGGCCCGCCATCCCGCCGGGCGTGACCGTGCTCACCGGCTTCCCCCGCGCCGCCGAGATCATCGCCGCCGGCGAAGAAGCGACCAGCGCAGAATTACCACGCATCCGAGCCCTGCTGGCTTCCTCCACCCCGTGATACCCTTTGCACCCTACCTGTGGTAAAATAAAATCAATGGCTCGCTCACCCATCCACAGAGTCCGACATCTGCAACGCTACCGCGAGATCGTGAGGGTCTTCGTTCGCCACGGTTTCGGCGAACTGGTGGACTTGTTGGAACTGCAGCCCTACCTGGCACTGCCCCGGCGATTGCTGCGTCGCTGGCGTCGAGAGGCTCCTCCACTGGGCGCTCCCCAACGGGTGCGCCTGGCGCTGGAGGAACTCGGCCCCACTTTCGTCAAATTGGGCCAGATGCTCAGCACCCGCCCCGATCTGATCCCACCGGCCTACGTCGCCGAACTCACCAAACTGCAAGACACCGTGCCCCCAGCGGAGTGGGAGCCGATCAGGGCGCAGATCGAGGCCGAACTGGGAGCGCCGCCGGAGGAGTTGTTCACTACCTTCGACCCCATACCCATCGCCGCCGCCTCGCTCGCCCAGGTCCACGCCGCGACCTTGTCCGATGGTTCAGCGGTCGTCGTCAAAGTACAGCGGCCGAACATCGAGACGACCGTTGAAACCGATCTGGAGATCCTCTTCGACGTGGCCCGCCTGCTCCAGGCGCGCACGGTGCTGGGGGAGTTCTACGACCTGCCGAGTATGGCCGAGGAGTTCGCCACCACGCTGCGGGCCGAACTGGATTTCTACCGTGAGGGGCACAACGCCGACCGCTTTCGCGCCAACTTCGCCGATGAGCCCTACCTCTACATCCCCCAGGTCCACTGGGACTTCACTACCCGCCGAGTGCTGGTACTGGAGCGCATCAACGGCATCAAAATTGACGACATCGCGGCGCTGGATAGAGCAGGCTACGACCGTCACCGCATCGCGCTCCACGCCATCCGTATGATCATTAAGGAGGTGCTGGAGGACGGCTTCTTTCACGCCGACCCCCATCCGGGCAACTTCGTCGTCATGCCAGGTGAGGTCATCGGCGCAATGGACTTCGGGATGGTGGGCTACCTGGGACGACGCGAGCGCGCTAATCTGATCCGCCTCTACATCGTCGCCGTGCAATTGGACGAGGAAGGCATCGTGGACCAGTTGATCCGTATGGGAGCCACGACTGAGCGGGTGGACCGGGCCGGGCTGCGGCGGGACGTGGCGCGGCTGCTCCGTAAGTACCACGGACTATCGCTGAAGGAGATTCGCGCCCTAGAAATAGTCGAGGAGGTCATGCCCGTCGCTTTCCGCCACCGCCTGCATCTGCCTCCGGAGTACTGGCTGTTGGGCAAGACGCTGGGGATGATGGAAGGAGTAGGGTTGAGACTCGATCCCGACCTGGATGTCTTCGCCGTCTCCGAGCCCTATGTCCGACGCTTCATGTGGCAGATGGCCTCCCCACGCTCCTGGGGGCCGTCACTGCTCAAGGGAACCGGCGATTGGGCGGAACTGCTGGGCCTTATCCCGCGCGTCGGTTCGCAACTCCTGACCCGCGCCGAGCAAGGGGACCTGGAGTTCACCGTCAACATCAGGGAACTGGATCGAGCGCTGGCGCGGTTGGATCGGCTGGCCAATCGTCTCTCACTGAGCGTGCTTTTGGCCGCGCTTATCGTCGGCCTGGCGCTGCTCGTCCCGGCCTTCAATCTGGTCCAGCAATGGGGACTGGCGACGATACTGATCGTCGCGGGCTTTGCCGGCGCCAGCCTGCTGGGCCTGTGGCTCATCTTCTCCATCTGGCGCTCAAGGAAATAACGCCTGCCTGGTGGGGTCATTGGTTTTTTGACAAGCCCCCACATTATGCTATAATGCGCCCGCTTTGGTAAGTTCGGCGAGCGGTGAGGTTCCATCAGGCCGCTGGCGCGGTCGAGCGCAAGAGTGGGCCCTGATAGCAGGCGTGACGGCGCTGGCGGCAGCACTGCGATTCTTCGCTCTGGGGGAGATTCCACCAGGGCTCTACCACGACGAAGCATTCAACGGCCTCGATGCCCTGCGCGTTCTCGCGGGCCACTGGCCGGTCTACTTCGCGGCCAATCGTGGCCGCGAACCCTTGTTTATCTACCTCATCGCCGCCACAGTGGGCTTGTTGGGTCGCACGCCGGGTGCATTGCGCCTGGCAGCGGCCCTATGTGGCACGTTGACAATTCCTGCTACCTACCTGATGGCCCGTGCCTGGTTCAATCGGCGCGTGGCTCTGCTGAGCGCGGCGATCCTGGCGATTATGTTATGGCACGTGCATCTCAGCCGCATCGGGTTCCGCGCCGTCACGCTGCCGCTGATGGCAGCGCTGGCGCTGTGGCTGGGTGCGCGGGCCTATCGTTCGCACCACCGGCGTGACTGGCTGCTGACCGGGCTTCTGTACGGCCTTTGCTTCTACGCTTACCTGCCCATACGCTTCACTCCCCTCGTGCTGACCGCCTTTGCCCTCTACCTGCTGCTCACCGGACGGTGGCGCCGACTGTGGCCGGAGAGCGTGTGGTTCGCGGTTGGGACGTTGGCGGCACTGACTCCGCTGTCCATCTACGCTATGGGCCACTGGGATGTGGTGATGGGGCGACCTGGACAGGTCTCGGTTTTCAATCCCCTCATCAACGGTGGTGACTTGTGGGGCACACTGGGCCGCCAACTGATCGGCACAATGGGGATGTTCTTCGTCCGTGGCGACACCATCCCGCGCCACAATTTGCCCGGGCGCCCGGTCTTCGACCCTCTGCTGGGGGCATTGATGGTGGGGGGGCTGGCGCGGGCCGCGCTGCGTGCGCGACGGGAAATCGCCCCGGCCTTCACCTTAATCTGGGTGGGGCTGATGCTGGTGCCCACCTGGCTGGCCGAGGACGCGCCGCATTTCCTGCGGGCAGTGGGTGTGTTGCCCTTGCTGGCGATCCTGCCTGCACTAGGGCTGGATGCTGCCGTCGCCTGGCTGGAGCAACGCGGGCAGCCTGGATGGGCAATCGCGCTGGCCTGTGTGTTCCTGGCTGTCAGTTTGGCCGCGACCGGCCGGGACTACTTCGTCCGCTACGGAGCCGATCCGCAGACCGCTTACGCCTTCGAGGACGCCGCCACCGAACTGGCCGCCGAGGCCAATCGCTTCACCGGCGTCGGATGGGACGGGAGTGGACTGATAGCGCGGGAGAATAACCCCAAGCCAGGACGGCGGGTCTACGTGGACGATCGGCTGTGGGAGGAGTGGGCGGCGCTCCCTTTTCTCGTGCCGGAAACTGGAGGAGTGGTCACCCTCCCCCTTTCCACCTCCGAGGGGGGCGAGCCGGAGCAGGAGGGGGAGGTGCTGCTCCTGCTCTGGCCCTACGATGGAATAGAACGCTACCTGGACCTGCTGCCCCGCAACGCCCGTATCGAGGCGCACGCAGGGCCATTGACGCGGGGCGATCTGGAGGACATCCCCTACACAGCCTACGTCGCTTACGTCGCCAGGCCGGAAGCGGAGCGACCGAGGGACTACCTGGCTCGCTTCGGCGACCAAATCGCCCTGGCCGACTATGCAGTCGAAACCGGCGACCGGGAGTGGC
>QMOC01000311.1 GCA_003648085.1 Chloroflexota bacterium | reverse complement strand
TGGGACAAACAGCAGCGGGAGAGAGCGGCGGCCGTGATAGAGACATTGACGCCAACTGAAGCATTGGCCGTGCTGGAGCAGGATAGAGGGCGAAGGGGATGATAGCATCGGCGGGATCAACACGGCCAATTGGCCGGAGACAGGAGAGAACAGTGCGGGCAGAGCAGGAGCAAAAACGAATTGATGCCTGCGATGTGGTCGTCGTCGGGGCGGGGTTGGTGGGCGCGGCGGTGGTTGCGCGTCTGGCCCGCGAGGGATTCGATACGGCCGTGCTGGAGGCCCTGAGCGTGGCGGGCGGCGCGACCGGACGCAGTGCCGGGATGGTGCTCACCGGGCTGCCCGGCCACTACAACTGGGCCGTCTCCGCGTACGGCCGCGAGAGGGCGCGGGAAGTCTGGGCGCTCACCGTCGAGGGACGAGAGCGGCTGGTCGAGGCCGCCGAGCGGTTGGAAGTGCCGGTCGAGCGCACCGGCAGCCTGGTCTTGGCTGTTGAAGAGATTGAGGCAAAGGCGCTGAGGGAATCGGTGGAATTGCTGCAAGAGGACGGCTTTGACGCCTGGTTCGGCCCCAACGATCCCCTGAAGCGTGGTTTCTGCGCCGCTCTGCGCCAACCCGACGACGTGACGGTGGACGCCGGAGCGCTGACCCGGGCGCTGCTTGACACCAGCAACATCACCGTCCACGAAAGAACCGAGGTCTACGCCCTGGAGCCGGAGGGAGACAGCGTGCGGGTCTGGGCGCGGGGCCGCACTGTGCTTTGCGATGCCGTCGTGCTGGCAGTCAACGGTTACGCTTCGCTGATTGATCCCTATTTTGCCGACAAAGTTGCCCCCACCCATAGCCTCGTTTTTATCACTGATCCACTGGACGAAGTGGTGCTGGAGCAGCCTATCTCGGCTGATTATGGCTATGAATACTGCCGCCAACTGCCCGACCGTCGGTTGCTGCTGGGCGGGTGGCGGCGTCCGTACGCTTCCGGGCAGAAGGCGGACCCGGCGATTGAGCCGGGTGACGCGGTGCATGACGGATTGGCCCGCTTTGCGTCGCGTCACTTCCCCGAGGTGAAAACGCACAACGTCAGCCGCCGGTCGGGGACGATGGGCTTCACCCCCGACGGCCTGCCGTTGGTGGGGCAGTTGCCCGACCTGCCGCAGGTCTACTTCGCGGTGGGATTCGGAGGCCGTGGCCTGGCCTGGGCCTTCGTCGCTGCCGAGCGGCTGGTGGAATTGATGCTACACGACGCCGACCCGGGGATTCTCTCGGCCTCACGCCTAACTTGAAACCTGGAACTTGTAACAACGGCTTTTGGCTTCAGAGTTCCAGATTTCAAGTTACCACGGATCAGTGTTGATGGTTGATTTGGAAACGATCGTTGGCATCTATGCACTTCACGTGCTTCACGGATAAGGGGCCAGAGATCGCCGGAGAATGCACCTGGAAGACGACGGCGGCGCCTGTGCAACTGCGCCCGAACTCTGCATAACCAGGGGTAGGTAAACGCTGTACCACACGCTGACGTATTCCGCCTTCGTCTCCATGGCCGTCCCACCCGGCCCCTCAACCGTCAGCGTGACGGTGTAGACCCCCGGCGTCGTGTAGGTGTGGGTGGGGCTCTCCAGCGTGCTCGTCACCCCATCGCCGAAGTCCCACAGGCTGGCGGTGTAGTCGCCGGTGGAGGTGTTGGTGAATACCACCGTCAGCGGTGCGATGCCCTCGGTGGGAGCGGCGATGAAACCAGCCACCACCGGCGCGTAGACGGTGATGTAGTCGGTGCGGGTCTCCGTGTCCTCGCCCCCCGGCCCCTCGACCATTAGCGTGACGGTGTAGACCCCCGGCGTCGTGTAGGTATGGGTGGGGCTCTCCAGCGTGCTCGTTACCCCATCGCCGAAGTCCCACAGGCTGGCGGTGTAGTCGCCGGTGGAGGTGTTGGTGAATACTACCGTCAGCGGCGCGACGCCCTCGGTGGGGGAAGCGACGAAGCCGGCCACCACCGGCGCGTGGACGGTGATGTAGTCGGTGCGGGTCTCCGTGTCCTCGCCCCCCGGCCCGCCGACCGTGAGCGTGATGGTGTAGACCCCTGGCGTCGTGTAGGTATGGGTGGGGCTCTCCAGCGTGCTCGTCACCCCGTCGCCGAAGTCCCACAGGCTGGTGGTGTAGTCGCCGGTGGAGGTGTTGGTGAATACCACCGTCAGCGGTGCGATGCCCTCGGTGGGAGCGGCGAGAAAGCCCGCCACCACCGGCGCATAAACGGTGACCTTCACCGGCCCGGCCTGATTGTCGTCGGGGGCGAAATCCTTCAACCCACCGGTGGGGGTCACCACCGCCGTGTTGGTCAGGAGGCCGGAGTAGGTGACGCCGGTGGTGACGACCAGCGTGATGGACACCGGTGCGTTGACGGAGACGTCGGGGACGGTGCAGGTGACAACCGCCGAGCCGGGGGTCCAGGCACAATCACCATCGGAGGCAACGGAGGCGAGAGCGGTGGGGTCGCCGAAGGTGTCCACGATGGTGGCGGTGATGGGTGCGGTTGGGCCACCGTTGGTGATGATAAGGGTGTAAGTGATCCGCTCTCCGGCGATGACGCTGTTCCGGGCGGCGACCTTACCCAGGGCCAGGTTGGCGTTGGGCACACCTCGGACTTGGATGTTTATCGGGCAGTTGAAGTTGTCGTAGAAGTCCCCATCAACCATCCCCACCGGGTTGACCACGGCCTGGTTGGTCATAGTGCCGGAAAAGGCCCAGGACGCCTGAACGGCGATGGTCAGAGTGGTCGCCGAGTTCGCCTGGATGAGCGGCAGTTGGCAGATAATGTCGTCGCCGCTGCGCCCGCACTCCGAGGGCAAGATCAAATCGCCCACAGCCGAGGCCGGGTGGATAGTGTCGGTGAGGATCGCGCTCACCGCCACATTCTCGTAGTTGGTTATGGTCAGAGTGAAGGTGACCCACTGACCGGCCGAGATGACATCGGTGCTGCTCACCTTGGCGAGCCCCAGATCGGCGGTCTCGCACTGGTCGGGGTCCGGCACCACTTGTACGTAACTCACCGTCGTAGCCTGGAGGGAGGGTGAGGTGGTAGAGGTGGCGGTGAGGTGAACTGTGTCCTGGATCACCGCACAGGTGGGCAGGCCGGTGCCGACCACCTTGATATTCTCATCCCAAATTACATTGGGGCCTACGGTCATCTGGCTGATGGGATTACCGTCGGGGTCATGCCAGGAGTAGGTCCAGCCCTGCTCCGAATAAATCGGCTCCAGGTTGAAGGTGGTGGTCTGGGGCGCGTTGTGCCCCAGTGTGTAACTCATAACCACCGTGGGGCCGTACACCTGGTTGTAGAACGGTCCGCCCCAGGGGCTCAGCCAGGCGGCCGGGGTGCTGCCTGGTACAATGATAGGCGGCCAAGCCCCAATGAGGACTATCGTGCTCGGTACGGGCTCCACGCAGGTCAGTCCCCCGGCGCTGTGCAGGCTCAGCCGGCCCAGCAGTCCCAGCCTCGCCAGCCCCCGGAGCATCGAGCACGCGACCGGGCGGCCGAACAGGGGGGAGGGACAGGGAGTACACAGAGTCATCTTGACCTCGCATCCGTTGCAGAGGTTCTCGCCGTGGAAATCTAAGGCATAGAATAGTACTCCCCAGCCATCAACGAAGGTCCTATCGTCGGTGGGGATGGAGTTGATGTAATCGTCGTTGGCCGGAACCAGCGCCTGCCAGTGGGTGTTGGGGTCGGGGGGGAGTGCAGCGGTGATCTTAGCGGCCCAATCGTCGGAGAGGGCCAAGGGTACCGTCACTTCGAGGTCATAGTCGTCCCCCCGCTGTTCGTCCCAGTGCCCCCATAGTTCCGGGTTGCCGGTCACGTCGCCGGGCTGGGCGGCTCCGGGTGCCTGAGGCACCTGCAAGCCCAGCACCCAGTTACCGGGTAGCCATGCCCTCGCATACTTGAAGTCTTTGGCAGAGAATTGTAGAGGGAAATCGAAAGATAGGTCATGAAATCGTTGGAGTACGGCCGGGTTTTGGGGGCTGCGTATGCTGCGGCTGCCGTACTCGTAATCAGACCCACTACTAGAACTACAACCGATAGTGTTGGAGATGGCGATCACGGCACCCAGGCACAGAAGCAGAATCTGCAAAGCCACTACCAAATATTTGACCTTCCTGAACATTTGAGCCCCCTTTTACTTATTACTTCTTTATTTCTTTTCCGCCTCCACCGGTGCAGGATGCCCCGGGTGGCGAGGCCGATACCGATGAGACAATACAGGTGAGTCCAGGTGAAAGGCCCCACCAGATGAGGCATATCCCCACGCCAGAACTCGAAATAGAAACGCTGCAGGGAGTAC
>QMOC01000310.1 GCA_003648085.1 Chloroflexota bacterium | reverse complement strand
CCGTTGTCCCCCAGCGAGCCCAGTTTGGGGTCGGTGTTCTCCTGATCGCCCGTCTGGGTTAGGTTGCAGGAAGCGTCGCTGGAGAGGTTATAGCCGCCGGAGACCCAGACGCCATAGAACCCGCTATTTTCGCAGTTGTCCGTGCTATTTCCATCGGCGATGATGGTGTTGGTGAGGGTGATGGTGCTGGTGAGAAAATGGCCCAGGTTGAGTACTTGGTCCGGCGTATCCGACGCCAGATTCTCGGCCACGGTGCAGTTGAGCAGAGTCACCCCCCCGACGGCGTCATAAACATACAGACCGCCCGCCTCCCCGGAGGCGGCCGTATTGTCGCTGATGGTCACGTTGCGTAACGTCAACTTGCCCGGATTGCTCTCAGATGCCTGATGACAGATGCCTCCGCCATCCCGCGCCGCCCGGTTGTGGTGGATAGATACACGCTCCAGCACCGCCACAGCGGAACCGTTGGACAGCCCTCCCCCGCTGTACGCGGCCTCGTTATAGGCCAGGGTGGAATCGGCGATATAGAGGCGGTGGATGCCGAAGTGCAAGATTCCCCCACCGGAGCATTCGGCGTGGTTGTAGGCCACAGTGCTGTGAGTGATGGTCAACGGCCCCCAGGTCCAGATGCCGCCGCCGTCCTGGTTGATGCCCGTGACGGTGTTGCTGAGGATGGAGACGTGGTCCAGCACCAGTGTAGACACGTTGTATACTCCCCCTCCCCTATCATTGTCGGCGCGTCCATTGCGGAGCGTCATCGCCGAGATGGAGATGACTTTGCCCTGCTCATCTATGGTCACCACCCGGCCGTTTTTGTTGCCGTCCACGATGGTTTGGTCCTGCCCGGCCCCGACGAGGGTCAGGCTCTTGCGGATGGTCAGGTTCTCGACATAGGTCCCGGCGGCGATCTGGATGGTATCGCCGTTGGCGGCCTTGTTGACCGCCGCGCCGATGGTCTTGCAGGCCGTGGAAGGGCTCTGGCAGTCGTTGGAATCCTGGCCCGTGGAGCCGTTCACGTACCAGGTCGTCGCCGACGGGGCGGCCTGCGCCGACCCGCCCGCCCCCGGCCAGACCAGCAGAGTCAGGGTCAGCCCGAAGCCCAAGGCAACGGTGAACAGCAAGAACATTTTTTTCATCTTATTCCTCCTTATCCATTTCAGTGATTCCGCAGCACCAACGGCAGGTAAATGAAAAACTTGCGCGCCGTCTCGTCCGCGCCCAGGTCGTATCCGCTCCCGATGGGCCGTTGGTCGCCGTCAATATCCGTCGTAACGCCGGCGTTCACCCCCCGGTCCAAGGCCCCGGGCCGACCGAGGAGGTGGTAGCCGTCGGAGGCGAAATATGGGTCTCCGCTGTAATCGTTCTGATGGGTGATGCTCCCTGCGCCGCCCCGGTCCGTCGCGTTGTTGTGCCAGAGGGTGGCGTTCAGGACCGCCGTGTTGTTCGCCGTCACCGTAATGCCCAGGCTATGCCCGGCGATGATCGAGTTGGTCAGGTCAACGGCCCCGTGGTAGCCAGCGCCATAGGGGTCATCGGTGACGCACACCCCACTGCCATCGCCATACTGACCGCCGGTGTTGTTGGCGATGGTCGTATGCACCAGGTGGGGGTAGGTCCCGGTATCCGAGCCGGTCACATAGACGCCGGCCCCTGCGCTTGTCCCCTCATTGGCGATGATGGCGTTGTTGGTGAGCCGGGGGCTGCCCCGGGAGACATTCACTCCCCCGCCGTATGCTGCCCGGTTGTTCCGGATCAGGTTCCCGGTCAGTTCGGCATCACCGCCAATCCACACGCCGCCCCCAAAGTTGGCCTGGTTATTGGCGATGGTATTGTTTCGGGCGATGATGCTGTCTCCAAACAGGGCCAGGCCACCGCCATTATAATCCACCCGGTTTTGCTCAATGGTGTTCTTTTCTACGACCGGGGCCTGGCCGCTGTTGGGCACGACGGCCACGCCGCCGCCATAATCAAAGGCCGAGTTGTTGCGGATGGTGCTGTTGGAGATCCGAGCCTCGCTCCAGAGCACATACAGGCCGCCGCCGCTGCCGGAGGGCGCCTGGTTGTCATAGATCTCGCAGTTGGTGATCTGGGCCTCCGCATCCTGAACATAGACGCCCCCACCCACACCGGAAGAACTGCCGCTGGGGATATCCTGCGCGTCCCCGCCGGTGATCCGCAAGCCGTCAAGGACCGGCGTGATGCCGTATCCGGCGATGTAAAAGACCCGGCCCTTGCCCTGGGCGTCCAGCGTGGTGAAATGGGCGTCGGGATCTGGCGTGTTCCAGTTGGAGGTCGTGTACCCGCCCCGTATCGTCACCGTTTTGCTGAGAAAGACCGTTTGCGTGACGGTGTTCCCCCAATGGACACGGGTTTGCACACCGCTATAGGTCCCTTCGGCGACTTTGATGGTATCGCCGCTCTGCGCCGCGTCCACCGCCGCCTGGACATCGGCATAGCAGGGCGAAACGCCGCCGCAATTGCCGCCAGGCGCGACGTAGCGGGTGGTCGCCGTCGGCGCGGCCTGTGCCGCACCGACGACCATCGGCCAACTCATCAGGATCAATATCAGCCCGAAGCCCAAGATAACAATCGGCAGCAGGAGATTTTTTCTCATCTCGCCCTTCCCTTCTCAGTGATCTCGCCCGCCAGGGGCGGATAAACGGAATACCCTAGCGAGGTAAAAAAAACCGGGTTTCTTTACGAATTGCGCACCGTGAAAGGTAAATAGATTTTGTGCTCTGCGGCGGACGTGATCTCGATGGAGTGACTCGCGTTCGCGGAGCCGCCGCAGTTGGAGGCCGTCACCTGAACCGTCTTGGTCCCGGCGGTGTTCCACCGATAAGTGGCGGTAGCGGTTCCCTGCCCGCTCACCAGCCCGTCGGTGGACCAGGTATAAGTGATGGGTGTCGTCGCATCGGCCGGGTCGGGCGAGGCAGTGAAAGTGAGCATCTGCTCGGTGTTCCCCGACGACGGGCCGGAGATAGAGACCCCGGTCAGCGGGTTGGGGCAGGTGGGAGAGGCAGCACCCCCGCCGGGCCAGAAGCCGCTGTAAAGCGCATAGCCGCTTCCGGTGAGCGCCGGGCCGGCATCCGGCTGACCCGCAGTGCCGCTCAGCGCGTACCCACCGCCGCTCACGGTGCCCCCACCCCCATCCACCGTCCACCAACTCAGATCGTACCCCCCGCCCGATTGGGCCAGAACAATGGCACTGAGTAGGAGAAATACGGCTGCGGCTGTCAAAGGAACTCTATGTCTCATTTCTTTCCTAACCTCCTCTCCCGGCCAGATGCCGGTGCCGCTGTTGATGATGTTGTGGGGGGCGGTGGGCCGGGCCACGTTCCATCTCGCCGGCCCGCCGCCCTACTCCGCCGATCTCCGATCGGCCCTTCTAATGGTTCCGCAACACGCAAGGTATCCAGGTGCAGCAGCAGCCGTTGCCCCGCAGCGTTGGAGTGGCCGGGCTCAGCCGGTATCCCCCACCGTCGGCCGCGCCCTCCACCTGCCAGGCCAGGCCGGTCAGGCGATAGAGGCCGCCGGAGGCCGTCCCTCGCTCGACGATGTACGGCGCGGATGGAAACCGTCCGCCGGATTGGGCCAGCGCGACCGCGCTCAGGAGCAGCAGGGCGGCGACGGTCCCCAGGATCATCGTTCGTGCCTTCATCGCTGCACCTCCTACTTGGCGTCCGGGACCGGCTCCAGGCGCAGGTCCTCCAGGCCCAGCCGCTTGGCGACGATGCGGTAGTCGAAGGCGATGTCAGAAGCGCCGCCGCCCAGTTCGCGCACCTCGAAATAGGTCGCCGTCTTGGCCGCGACGTACAACCCCCTGCAATCGCCCAGGGGCGTGAGGAAGACGTGATACTCCTCCTCCAGGTTGATCGTCTTGGCGAAGAGGGGGTCAATGGAGACCTTGACCGCGCCGTCCGTGAGCGTGGCCGTCCCGAAATCCTCCAGCCACACCTCCGGGCTCTCTATGGAGTACACGGCACGCTGACCGTACTCACCGGTCTGGACGACTGCGCTCTTGGTGCCGTCCTCGCACCACTGACCCACGATATTGTCATCCCCGTCAATAACCGTGAAACAGTGATCTCCGTTGTTGTCGTCGTCTAAGTCTATGTAGACATTCCCGTCGGAGTACAAGTCCAGGAGGGAACCGAAGGTGAATATCTCGCCCCTCTCCCCACCCAGCACCAGGTCACCGTATCGGTCGAAACTGGAGGAATCGTTCCCCTCGGCTTCAACGCCGAAGCCACTCCCACTGTAGCCGTACACCCCTGTGGTATCCCCGATGCCGTACACACCGTGATTGCCGGAGGGCATAACGATGAAGCCGGG
>QMOC01000309.1 GCA_003648085.1 Chloroflexota bacterium | reverse complement strand
CGGGCACTTCATGCCCGTGCGGGCCTTTGATGTCTGCTGCACACCGCCGCCCGGCGATGAAGTCGCCGGGCTACAGAGCAGCGGGGGATCAATCCCCCTTACTTGCCGCAAAGACCGTTTTCCCGCTGTATTGCGGCGTAAGCCCGACTCGTCGGGCGCCGTTTCGTAGCACGGGCACTTCATGCCCGTGCGGGCCGCTTCGGCTTCGGCTTCGGCCGGGAAAACCCCGATAAATCGGGGCCTCCGTCGAGTTTTGCACCGCAAACTATCATAGGTGGGGGTGCCAACCAGCATCCAACTTCCTGGAAGATTGGGCTGATTCTCCAATATGGAGGAGGAGCGTGGGAGAGCGAATCCTGGTCATTGAAGATGATGATGCTCTGGCACGTCTAATGTATCTCCAACTGGAGCGTGCTGGCTATCAGGTCGCAGTCTGTCGAGATGGGCCAAGTGGGTTACAGGAAGCCCGCAGTTCGAAACCGGATCTGGTTTTGCTCGATATTCTCGTGCCTGAGAGGGACGGCTGGGTCTTCTGCGAGCGGCTGCAGGAGGTCACCAGTGCGCCTGTCATTTTCACCACCGCCCCGGAGTTCGAGCAAGGCGTGATCCGTGGCCTCGAGTTGGGCGTTGACGACTACATTATCAAGCCTTTCAGTGATACGGAACTTCTCCTTCGCGTCAAGGTTGCCCTGCAACGGGCACGACGTGCTGCTTCCCAAAGAAAGACTTACGAGAGCGGGCGTCTCTCTGTGGATCTGGAAACACGTACTGTCAAGGTAGATGGAGAGCGCATCTTCCTCACACCGCTGGAATACAAATTACTGGCCGCGTTGGTCCGGGAGGCTGGACACGTGGTCCCACACACGACACTCCTGCGCCACGTCTGGGGGCCGCAATACGAGGACCGACGCCAATATCTGAAGTTGTACATCTGGTATCTACGCCAGAAGATTGAGGCTGACCCTTCTCGTCCCGCGCTCATCCTCACCGAACGGGGAGTCGGGTACCGATTGGTTGCTCCCCAGCAAGCGGTGTAAACATTGCCGCTGGAGAGGGCTTACGCTCTGTATCGTCTTCCATAGTCACCACACCGTATTGACAGCACCTCCCAGAGCCGCTATAATTAGTGTGTAATTGACACCGGTGGGAGGAGCCTCATGGCGCTGGAAGACTACCCGCGACCATCTGTCACTGTAGACGTCATCATCTTCACCCTGCGAGGCAATGACCTGCAGGTGCTGCTCATCAAGCGCGGGCATCCCCCTTTCGAGGGGATGTGGGCCATCCCCGGCGGCTTCGTGGGTATAGACGAATCGCTGGAGGAGGCGGCACTGCGGGAACTGGAGGAGGAGACCGGTGTCCGCGACGTCTACCTGGAGCAACTCTACACCTTCGGCGACCCAGACCGTGACCCTCGGGGCCGCGTCATCACGGTGGCCTACTTCGCTCTGATGCCCGCTCACGCCGTACAGCCCCGCGCCGGTGACGACGCCGCCGAGGCCCGCTGGTGGTCTGTGTACGATCTGCCCCCGCTGGCCTTCGACCATGCCGACATCCTGGCTTATGCCCTTCAGCGGCTGCGCTACAAACTGGAATACACCGCCGTGGGCTTCGAACTGCTGCCGGAGGCCTTCACCCTGAGCGAGTTGCAGGCCGCCTACGAGGTCATCCTGGGAGAGAAACTGGATAAGCGCAACTTTCGGCGCAAGATCCTCAGCGCAGGGGTCATCGAGGAGACCGGTGCATACCGTACCGGAGAGGGCCGCCCGGCCAAACTCTACCGCTTCCGCGACGACGCCGTGGCTGAGGTCAAGGCCCGGCGGCTGTTCCCTTGACGTATTTGTTTACCGCCTCATTGGCCGGTGCAACGGATGGACAGCGGGTAAACGGATGAGATGGTTGTCCTCATCATCATTGGCTCGGTGCGGCAATTTTGCCGCCGGACACTTTTCGAGCAGGGGTATCGCCGTGAGATATGCTTCGCTCCTCAGCCCGGGCCGCTACTCCCTCAGCGTTCACCCTCCCATCATCCGGACACGCCCTCGGCAAAAGTACTCGCCGGAGAATGCGGTGATTTCGGAGGCTGCATGCCGGCAGGCATCCGCTTATCCGTTTCTCATCCGCTGCCCCAGTAAACAGATACCCCTTGACAAATTCCGCTTTTTGACGTATATTTGGTGTACAATGTACACTAATCCCCTTCTTCTTTTTTGCGGGCAATTAGTGTATGTTCTACACTAATTGTTAAGGAGGAAATAATGAGCGCCGAGCACAAACCGTTTCTGGACTGGCTGGCCTGCTGGGAGGAAAGCCTACCAGAGGCGAGCCTGGGAGAGATCGCCTCCGATCCCACCCGCGTGGCGGTGGTGGCGCAGGATCTACTTAAGGGGTTCTGCAACCGGGGGCCGCTGGCCAGCCCGCGCGCGGCCGGCATCGTTCCTGATGTGGTCCGCCTCTTTCAACGGGCTTACGACCTGGGGGTTCGCCACTTCCTGCTCTTTCAGGACGCCCACACCCCCGATGCCGTCGAGTTCCTCGCTTATCCCCCCCACTGCGTGGCCGGCACGGAGGAGAGCGAGATCGTTGACGAACTGAACAACCTCCCCTTCTCCAACCTCTTCACCGTTTTCCCCAAGAACTCCATCAGTTCCAACGTCGGCACCGCCCTGGACTCCTGGCTGGAATCCCATCCTATGGTCACCACCTTCATAATCACCGGGGTATGCACCGACATCTGCATCTACCACGTGGCAATGTACCTGCGGGTGCGGGCCAACATCTTAGGCCAGCGCGACGCCCGCATCGTCGTCCCCGCCAACTGTGTGCAGACCTACGACATGCCCGTGGAGACGGCAGCGAAACTGGGGGCCCTTCCCCACGACGGCGACCTGCTGCATAGCATCTTCCTCTACCATATGGCTCTGAACGCCGTCGAGGTGGTGGCTCGTCTCACATAAGTCCGGTTCCAGGTTTCAGGTTACAAGTTCAATCTGAAACCCGGAACCCGAAACCAGGAGGCTCTTGTGTCCCTACCTGACCAAATCGCTGCCTGGCTGCGCGAGCAACTGACCACCGCCGGCGCCGATGGCTTCGTCGTCGGCCTCAGCGGCGGGGTGGATTCGGCCACCTCGGCCGCGCTGGCCGTGCGCGCCGTCGGCTCCGAGCACGTCCTGGCGGCGCTGATGCCCTGCCACTCCCAGCCGGAGGACGCCCGCCTGGCCCGCCTGGTGGCGGAGACCTTCGGCATCCCCACCGTCACCGTGGACCTGAGCGGAGCCTACGACGCGCTGATGGACACCCTTCCGCCGTCCGACCATCCCCTGGCCGCCGCCAACATCAAGCCTCGCCTGCGGATGATCACTCTCTATTACCTGGCCCAGTCGCACAACTACCTGGTGCTGGGCGCCGGCAACAAGAGCGAACTGATGGTCGGCTACACGACCAAGTGGGGCGACGGCGGGGTGGACCTGCTGCCCCTGGGCGACCTGTACAAGACCCAGGTGTGGGAGTTGGCCCGCGAACTGGGTGTGCCGCAGGGGATTATCGAGCGCCCTCCCAGCGCCGGCCTCTGGCCCGGCCAGACCGACGAGGGGGAAATGGGCATCACTTACCGCGAACTCGACCGGGTGCTGGCGGCCATCGAGGCCGGAGATACCTCCGGCATCGAACCTACGACGCTTGCGAAGGTGCGGGATATGATCGCCCGCTCCGCACACAAACGGGCTATGCCGCCTATCTTCCAACCTGAAGCGTGAAACATCAAACGTGAAACGCGAAACGTTAAGCGTCAGGCGTCTGGTGAAACTGAGCAAATTCCTGGCCCTCATCCTGCGCCACCAGCCGGAGCGATTCGGGCTGGAACTGGATGACGAGGGATGGGCATCGCTCGCGGAGGTAATGGAGATCCTGCGCGGGCTGCCCAACTTCCGCTGGGCCACCCGCGCCGACGTGATGGCGGTCGTCGAAGAGGGCACCGGCGACGGCAAGCGCCGCTTCCAGGTGGAAGAAGGGCGCATCCGCGCCCGGTACGGTCACTCCTTCGCTCGCCCCATCGTCTACGAGCCCTGCACGCCGCCGCCGCTCTTATATCACGGCACCTCTCCCGAGGCTCTCGAGCCCATCCGGCGCGAGGGGCTCAAACCGATGGAGCGCCAATACGTCCACCTCTCGCCCGACCCGGAGACGGCCATCCGCGTTGGCGCCCGCCACGCCGAGCGCCCCGTCGTCCTCACCGTCCACGCCGCCGAGGCCCACGCGGCAGGCATAACGTTCTACCAGGCGGACGAAGCGGTGTACCTGGCGAAGCACGTACCGCGGGAGTTCCTTAGCTGGTAGATTGGG
>QMOC01000308.1 GCA_003648085.1 Chloroflexota bacterium | reverse complement strand
TCTTCCACTTTCGTTGAAAGAGCACCGGGGGAAGGCGGAGGTGGCGGGGTCAGGTTCGCCGTGTTTGGCTCTATGTGAAGTGGTGTAGGCGGAGTGGGTGACGGTGCATAGGCCAGCACCGCCCTGGTGGTGGATACCGGTTGCGCTGCGGGCAGGATGCTGCCCAACATCAACGCCAGTGCCATCACTACTGCAAATGACTTTTTCATCGCGCATCTCCTCCTGAAATGTGGATCACAGGGCATCAACAGCCTCTACATGTAAAGAGGCTTTTCGGGCCAAAACGTTACAGGTTTTTCGCAAGAGCGCCAAACTAACCCTTGTGGAATCGAGGCTCGAAGCGGCGGCTAATGTTCCCTCTATACATGATAATGCAAAATGACCCTCATTTCTTTCATGCTCGTGGAAATTTTAAGATTTCTGAAGTCCTTTCGTGATTCCCTGCCCGGCGAGTACGGCAACGGATGAAAGCGGATAAACGGATAGGCCATGTCACTTCATCCGCTTATCCGCTGCCCTATCCGTTGCACCCTATCCGTTGCGCTCTATCACCTACCTCCACACTGCCGGCAGATAGACCCTGTGCTCCTCCACCTCCCACGTCAGCCGCCATTCGTCCAGGGCCGGCGTCTCGCCCACCACCGCCGAGGACAAGTTGACCCGCAATTTGAGCGCCGGGTATTGGGCGGGATCGAGAGAGGCCAGGCTGGCCCCGCTGACGACGTCGGTCAACACCGCGCTTCCGTCTGGGCTCAACACGTCCACCGTCAACGTCGTGGTGGGAGGGTCGGCGGTGGCGGTGAAAACCAGGCTGCCCCAAGTGGCGATACCGCCCGTGGGCGTGATGGGCCTGGAAACGGCGGTGCCGGTCGTCGCCGCGGGGGAGAGGATCAGCAGTTCCGGGTGCCCATCCTGCAAACCCAGCGTCACGTTGTGGAACTCGCCCAGGCCGCTGAAGTCGTCGAAATCGTCGCGCCAGAGGGGAACGGCCATCAGCGCGTAGGTTGTGAAGCGGGACGTCACCGCCGAAAGGTAGTGCTGGTCGTAGAAGAGCCGCCCACCCAGGCTGCACCAGCGCCTGTTGAAGGCATCCCAGGCGAAGATAGCCAGTGCGTGTGGGTCGGCCCCGGCCAGCGTGGCATCGCTATAGTACATGCGCAGCGACATCGGTCTATTGGTGGTCGTCAAGGCAGCGGCGGCCCGCACACTGTAGGAAGCGCCGATGAGACGATGGCCCACCGGCGGCGACCCAGGCGGGGCGTAACCGGGCACGACCACGATGTAGGTGTCGAAGGCGATTGTGTCCGTGCTCACCAGCGCCAGTTCCAGGTTGCCGTCCACCGATTGGATCGTCTGGATCGTCGAGGCCGGTACGTAAGCCCGCTTGAAGTCAACTATCCCCGTATTCAGCCCCTGCGTCGTGGTGATGCTCATCGGGCCGTAATCATCCATCCCCGGGGTGAAACCGGTGGCCGTGGCGATGTAAGAGCGCACCGTATCGGAGTAGGCCATCGTCCAGGAACGCTTATCGTGACCCGGTCCGATGCCTATGTTGACGAACACTGTCCCCTCCAGTTCGCCGACGCCACCGGCGCTGATGTAGAGTTCCGTGCCATCCTGGCCGGGCACGATGTCCAGAAACGGCGCGAAAGCGGTGGCCGGGTGGCGGACGCCCCGCTTCAGCGGGGGCTTCCCGGCCGAAGCCGGGCCTCCGGTTGGACTAGATTCGGGTTTGGCGGTAGAATCCCAGGGGATCCACGCCAACAGGACGAGGCTCATCAGAAGCATCGCGGCTAACCAACACAATTTCTGGGAAAGTCTGACTGTAGACATTGTTCCCTCCTTCCGTGGGTAATCTCCACCGATGTCGAACCAAACCGAGGGTCGAGAACTGATCGAAGCCTTCTTCGCTGCCATAAACTTGAGGGACCTGGATCAATGCGCGGCCATATTAGCGCAGTTGCGATCGCTCGCCCGCGAGCATCCGGCCTACGAGCCCTGGTGCACCTACTTCGACGGCATCCTGATCAGCGAGCGAGACCACGATTGGGCCGAGGCCGAGCGCACCTTCAGCCGCCTGTTGCAGGCCGACCTCGATCCCCCGCTGCGCGGTCGGGTGCTCATCGCGCTAGGCCGAATCCGCGAGTACCAGGGGCGTTGGGCCGAAGCCATCTGTGCCGACGAGGAGGCCCTATCTATCTTTGCCGAACTCGGTCGCCCCCTCGATCAGGCCAAGATTTGGAAGCACCTCGCCATATCCTACCGTCGCGGGTTCACGCAGGGCGATTTCGGCCCCGAAGCCCTGCAGCGGGCGATAGCGTACTGTCGGCGCGCGCTGGAGGTGCTCGAACCGATCGCCGACCCCTCCCCGGACGTCGCCTGGCTCAAGGGCTCGGTGTGGAACACGCTGGGCCTCATTTGCAGGAGCCTGGGCCGGTGGGACGAGGCCCTCGATTGCTATCGGCAAGACCTGGCGATATGCCGCTCGCTGGACGACCGCTTCGGAATGGGCCTCTCCTATGGCAACTTAGGAGAAATCTACCAGAAGCGGGGCCGGGACTTCTGGCCCCAGGCCCTGGAGGCCTACCGCGCTGCCCTGAGCATCATCCGCGAGTTCGACGACCGCTACGAAGAGACGGAGGCGCTGGCCAACCTCGGCTTCCTCCACCAAGAGATGGGCGAATACGCCCAGGCGCTCGACTACTACGGCCGGGCCATCGAGATCATCGAAGACCTGCGAGTCGGCATCTCATCCGCAGCCGCCCGCGCCGGGTTCTTCGCCACAGTTGCGGACACCTACGCCAACGCGGTGCTGCTGTGCCTGGAGACCGGCGACCTCCGACGGGCCTTCGACCTGGTGGAGCAGGCCCGCTCACGGGCCTTCCTCGACGCGCTGGCCGTCCGCTCCCTCGAACTGGCCCGGCGAGTGGAAGCGCCGACGCTGTCGCTGGCCCAGGTACAGGCTGCCCTGCCGGACGACGCGCTGCTGCTCGAATACTTCACTACCGGGCTGGTGGAGGCGCGGGACGAGCGGCCCGCCGCCCGGCACCCGGAGCGACATCGCTTCCCCCCGGCCCACACCCTCATCTTCGCCGTGACCCGGGAGGGCATCGAGGCCCACGACGCGGGGGTCTCGCCCAACGACCTGCGCCCCCACCTCCTCAAAAGCGTCGTGGAACGCCACTTCCTGCGGCCCGCCATCCGGCGCGCGCTCTACGACCGGCTCATCGGCCCGATCGAGCGCCTTCTGCGGGGCCGAAGGCGATTGTACCTGGTGCCCCACGGCCCTCTACACTACATCCCCTTCCAGGCGCTCCTCGTCCCCGACGGCGACACGCTCCTGCGCGAGGGGGGGCCGCAGTTGGTCTACTCCCCCAGCGCCACGCTCCTCCTCTCCCGCGAATTGAGGGAGAGGGAGCCGACGCAGGAGCCTTGCCTGGCGCTGGGCTACAACGGCGTGGGGGAGACCCGGTTGCGCTTCGCCGAGGAGGAGGCCATCAGCGTTGCACGGCTGACCGGCGGACATGCCCTGGTTGGTCCTTCACCCAAGAAAGAGACGCTCTTCAACCAGGCCGCCCGCTACCGGCTGCTCCACATCTCCTGCCACGGAGAATTCGACCCGCAGGCTCCCCTCTCCTCGGCCCTGCACCTGGCACCGAATGAGAGCCTGACCGCATTGGAGGTGCTCCAACGTTTGCGTCTGCGCTGCGCTCTGGTCGTCCTGAGCGCCTGCGAGAGCGGCCTGAGCCGGGTGCGGCGCGGCGACGAACTGGTGGGTCTGGTGCGGGCCTTCCTGTACGCCGGGGCCCCCGCGTTGATCTCCACCCTCTGGCGTGTGGACGAGCGTTCAACGCTGGTGTTGATGGAGAGATTCTATCGAGAGGTTCAGGCCGGTGCGGGCTTCGCCGAAGCGCTGCAACGGGCGCAACTTCACCTGCGCAGCCGGCCCCCTTTCACCGACCCATACCACTGGGCCCCTTTCATACTGATCGAGGGTCACGGCCCCTGAACGGGCGCGATCTCGAACACCAGATGGGTCAGGTCCTCGGTGTGCACCCCCTCGAAGACCGCCTGCCCGAAGGCATCCGTCCACTGCGTCCCCAGTTCCTGCTCGCCCCGCCGCAGCCTCACCTCCGTGCCGGCCAGGTTCGGCCAGCCACCCCTGCCGGGGATGTCCACCTCGACGATGAGCGTGCAGCGAGCCGGGTCTTTCCGCATCTCCTCGGCCGTGATCGTCACCTCCAGGTCCTCGACCTCTTTCAGCGAGAACCGGTATAGGACTCGCCTTGACCCGGCCGACTTCAACCCGGCGGCAGCGTAGGCCGGTTGACAGGCGGGTGC
>QMOC01000307.1 GCA_003648085.1 Chloroflexota bacterium | reverse complement strand
GTACATCCAGCGCCCAGAGTGAATCCTTATTTATGGAAAAGTAAGGCGCTCGATGGCCGATGATCGGTCGGCTCACCAGGGAGCGCAAGATGGTCAGACTATGATCCAACTCAGCGGCGAACTCCTCCGGCGTCAGGCGATGGATGGGTCGGTGCCAGTAGCCATGGACACCAATCTCGTGACCAGCAGCGGCCACTCGGACGACGAGATCAGGGCAGGTATCTGCTACGTACCCCAGGACGAAGAAAGTGGCTCGCACGCCGTATTCCTCCAACAGGGCCAGCAGCCGCTCAGTGTTGGCCACCACCCGGCTCTCCAGCCGGGGCCAGGTCTCAGGCACGCGATTGGTGCTGGTCAATCCCTGGAACCAGTCCTCCAGGTCAATGGATAGTGCATTGACCACCGTCTGCTCATCCAACATACCCCAATCCCCGCAAACGATCCGTGATGAGTCTCTCATCCTCCGGCGATAAAGCAGCGGATGGAACGGGCGATTCAGCCGAGGGCGTCGGCTCGGAGCGCAGGCGCGGCAGGCTGGAGTATTCTGGCTTCAAGCACTCGCTCAGGATACGGCCATCCATATCGGTCGGTACAGCGACGTTCATTAGATAGAGAATAGTCGGGGCCAAGTCGTAGAGATGGGAATCCTCCAGGACGACGCCGGAGCGGATCGGCTCTCCCCATAGCAGCAGGATACCATTAAGCCGGTGCGTGCCTGAGATGCCGCGCTTCACCGGCTCGATGATCTCGTTAGAACCAAACTCATACTCCCCAAAGCCGAAATACTCCATCCTGGTGGGGATGAAAACAATGTCAGCAGCCTTCTCCAGTTTGTCCCCCCAATAGACCTCTTCTCGCCGATAAACTTCTTGAACGACACACTCTCCTGTCTCAGGGTCTTTCAGTTCTTGCAAGCGGGCGATAATCTCATCCCGTAATCTCTCGTATTCGCGGCCCGGTTCCACGATCCCTTGCGGTTCCCGGCCTCTCACATTGAGGTAAATCTGGCCTACATTACCCAACGAGTAGGCTGCTGTCCGTGACCAGTCCACATCATCGAAGGAGAGGAAGAGGGTTTTAAGCAATCCCTGGCCCCGGCCCCGCACAACCTCGCGCTTGAGGGAACCCAGACCGAAGCGCATCAGCAGATTATAAATCTTCATCGGGGCGAAGCCCCGATCGAAGGCGACCACCTTTAGCCGAGCCTTGGGGCCTCGTTTGAGTCGCAGCCATCCTTGCTGCCGCAGCCAATTATTGACGTGGATGAACTTGTGGAAGGGCCCAGCGCCATGATCCGACATCAGGATGAGCACCGTATCCCGGTCAAGGCCGGCGACGATCTCCCCCAACGTCTGGTCAATGTACTGGTAATAGTGAAGGATGGCGGAACCATATTTGCGCGCTTTGGCTGGGTCATGTTGCGGATGTGCAGGGCTCATGAATTTCCACATGGCGTGCTGGACAGTGTCGGTGCCGTTGAAAACGACCATAAAGAAGTCCCAGTCCTCCCTGCGGCGCAGATAGTTCAGCACTTTCAATCGAGTCTCGGCAGTCCGGTACAGACGGCGCAGGAAGGCGTCCACCCCTGCATCGGAATAAGCCTGGCCGGGGTCAGGATAGAGCAAATATTCTCCCACCTGGGCCTCGATCTCCGCCAAGAGTTCCGGCGGATAGGTGATCCCGGCTCGGACTGAGGGGGCAGGGAGGCCGGAGATCATCAGACCGTTGACTGGCTGGGGCGGGTAGGTCATAGGAACATTGAAGACGCAGACCCGCAACCCCGCAGAACTCAGGAGCGACCATAACGTTGGCTCGGTGCAGTGCCGGGCGGTCACTGGGGAGACGGCGTAGCCATCCTCATGGCGGTAGATCCAGTCGTACAGGCCATGTTGACCAGGGTTCTTACCGGTTATGAAGGAGGTCCAGGCCGGCGCGGTCATAGGGGGGATGGTGCTCTGCAACTCCCCGCTGGCCCCTTGGGACATCAAACGGCTCAAAGTAGGCAGATGCCCTGCCATAGCCCAGGGGCGGATCAGGTCGAAGGTAGCCCCATCCAAACCGATCACCAGGACTTTATATCTCTTCACCTTTCCCGTTCCTCCCCATCCCTTGAAAGGTGACCCCCCGATTCCGGTCTCGAATCTGAAGCGGCGGGTTCGGCAGAGATGTGATGGCGCAGTTCCCACTCCAGGATGGCCAGGCGCTGGGCCAGATCCCGGTTCTTCGAGGCCAGAGCCGAGATGACGACGCTTTGGGAGATGAGGATGACTAGGGTGAACAAAAAGCCAATAGCGAACAGGAGTGAGGGAGCATACACGATGCCCAGCAGCCTGGCTAGAGCGGTCAGAGATTTCCTAAAAACAGAGAGCAAAAAGACCACCGCCGCGCCGACTAACCAGAGAAGGGAATACTCCTCCCGCAATCGGCTCTTACGCACCAACTCCAGAGTAATGATCAACAGTGACATGCTGATCAGAATGGTTAGTATCTGCAGTTGGAGTTGCATGCAAGTCCTCCTTAAGATGCGATACGTGTGGGCCTTGACGCAAGGCAGCGATGAGAGTGGCCAAGGTCACTTTGAGCATATAGTAGATGGATCGGAGATAAGTAATGGAAGAATTTCCAGTGGCGCGGGGCCGCATGCACACCGGGGTCTCGATCACGCGAAGCCGGGCTTTGTGAAGCAGGACCCGGGCCTCCACTTCAGGATAATCCTGGGGATAGTCTTGGGCCAGGATATACAACGCCCGGCGGTTCAAGCATTGCATGCCTGAAGTGGGATCATAGACGGGTTGGCGGGTGATGAAGGAGACCAGGAACGAGAAGAAACGAATACCTAACCTGCGTGCCAAGGGAGGGCGATAGGTAACAAGGCCGGGGCAGAATCGGGAACCAATGGCTACATCGGCCTTGCCTTGCTGCACCAGGGCGAGGAGGCGGAGAATGTAGGCGGCGTTGTGTTGTCCATCGCCATCCACCCGAACCACGTATGAGTATCCCCTCCTGACTGCAAACTTGAATCCCGCCTGAACCGCTCCCCCAATCCCCAGGTTATAGGGGAGAGACAAGACATACGCACCACTGCGGTGAGCCACCGCAGCGGTACTGTCGGTAGAGCCGTCATCAATGACCAGAATATCGGCGAAGGGGGCATAATGCCGGACATCGGTCACCACTGTACCTATATTCCTGGCTTCGTTGTAGGCTGGAATGATGACAAGGACGGAAGATTCCCCCTCCTCTCTCCGTCCGGTCAGCGGTGCTTCCTGAGCAATCTGGGATACAGTCGGTTTGGTCTCAACCTGGATCATGGGTCCACCCTGTGCAGGCTGGGTTTCTGCATCTTCACAGGTTGATCCCAGGTGGGTAGACAGCAGCCGCTACGTACTTTAGTAATAGTATACCACCACCTTCGCCCCTAAGCAATAGGGTAAAGGTACCCGCTTAAAGGTGGAGGAAAGTACTCAGCGTAGGGATCCCTGCCCGATGTGACCTACACGCGCCCTGTGAAACGTTAGACAAAGGGGCTGCCGATGCACCGGCAGCCCCTCTCGGGTTCCTGCCCAAAGCAGTGGACTTTCCCAGCCCGTTGTTTACCCCCGTTAGTAGTTCCTTGTCACGAGGGGTATGTAGATGCGTAGGTGGATTGTGAGTGTAACCGGCACGTCCACTTGCGGTTCATCGGGGTCGTTGCTGTTGATGCGCAGAGTCGTCGTGTACACCCCCACCGTGGCCGGGGCGGCAGTGAAGGTAATCACCACGTTGGTGCTTCCTGAGGGAGCAATAGTGCCAGTGACAGGCTTCTCGCCCAGCCAGGGCCTGGTCGGGAACTCGATCACGCCCCAGTTCAGGTCGGCATTGCCTAAGTTGTTGATGGTCAGCGTCTCGGTGGCGGTATCGCCGCTATAGAGCATGATTGAGAAGGCCGGTGGGTTCACCTCGATGTCCGGTGCCACTACTATCAGCGTGACTGGCACGTTCACCAGCGGTTCATCAGGGTCGTTGCTGCTGATGCGCAGGGTCGTCGTGTATACCCCCACCGCGGACGAGGCGGCAGTGAAGGTAATCACCACGTTGGCGCTTCCTGAGGGAGCAATAGTGCCGGTGACAGGTTTCTCGCTCAACCAGGGCCTAGTCGGGAACTCGATCACGCCCCAGTTCAGGTCGGCATCGCCTGTGTTATTGATAATCAACGTCCTGGTGGTGGTATCACCGCTGTTGAGTGTGACCGTGAGCGTCAACGGATTCACCCCGATGTCTGGCGCCACCACTGTCATCGTGACCGGCACGTCCACTTGCGGTTCATCGGGGTCGTTGCTGTTGATGCGCAGAGTCGTCGTGTAC
>QMOC01000306.1 GCA_003648085.1 Chloroflexota bacterium | reverse complement strand
TTCGTAGCACGGGCACTTCATGCCCGTGCGGGCCCAGGGAGAGGCCGCTTTGATGTCTGCTGCACACCGCCGCCCGGCGATGAAGTCGCCGGGCTACAGAGCAGCGGGGGATCAATCCCCCTTCCTGATGGGATGACTTACGACCTCTACCTGGGCTCTTATTGAGATTTGCTGAAGGAAAACCAATGGAGGGCTACAATGAAACGTCTCGTTCTCACCATTTCGATGCTCACCTGGGCAATGCTGGCATGCAATCTGTTCAACCCCGCCTCTCCAACACCCACGCAGACGCAGTTGTCGGAGCGCGCCTCGCCCACGCCCCCTCCTGCGGATGCGGCGGCGAAAGCGCAGCCCGGCGGTCAGATCATCACCTACGTCCCCTCGGAGAGCATCGGGAATATCGCCGTGCGGCTGACCTTCCCCGACGCGCCGCGTTACCCCGATGGGGCCGGCGTGGTGGTGGACGTTGCCACCTTTTTCACCTCCAATGATGATTTCTACGAAGACCTGGATGCTGCCCCCCTCGGCCTGATCCGCGTCGCCTACCTGTGGCCGGGGAAGGAATCCCGCAGCACGGGAGCCCGTTCGGATGGAGAATACGACTACGGCGGTGAGACCGGCATCCAGGCCCTGCGGGATGTGGTCCGCTTCGCCTCCGGGCAGATTCCCGATCACGAAGGCCGCTTCATCGGCGATCTCAGCCCCTTCCCCGTGCTGACCGACCAGGTGGGGCTGTACGCCTTCTCCCACCCCGGCATCGCCGCCGTCAACGTGCTGGCGCTCTATGGAGATCAGTTGGACGTGCGCTATTTCGTCGGGCGCGAAAACCCCACGGTGGACGCCCTCTCCGCCGTCGAACTGGGCTACTGGGACGATGCCCATCGGCCAGTGCTCAACCCGCTCTACCGATACCCCGATGACTACTCGCCAACCGCCATCGCGCTGGATTACAGCAGCGTGCGCTGGGCCCCTGTATGGGTGTACCCCCAGAAACCGGACGTGGCAGGCTATCCTTACTTCGACCTGAACGGGAACGGCCAATACGACCAGGGGGATTTCATCCTCAGTTACAAAGTGCCGACCATGTTCGGCAAGCGCGTCTACTCCGCTGATCTGACCCGGGCGCTGCGCGACAACGGCGGACTGAGCGCGGAAAACTGGCCCGCCGACCTGGCGACGCCTGAAGAGGCCGCCGAATGGTGGGCCTTTCGCGTCACCCCGCCGCGTTACCCTGCGCTGGCGCAGAAAACGCCCGATTTGAAGGTGCTGCTGCTCTTCAGTCGCGAGGGCCACGTCCAGCCGCTCCCGGATCGCCCTCAGATCCACCAGGCCTACGACGGCTTCCGCCACACCGCTGGCCTGTGGACGCGCCTCAACCCCGACGCGGCTTACCTGCCCGCGGCCAAGTTCCCTGGCTATCAGGACCACCCCGCCAACACCGAACCGCAGGACTGGGGGAACTTCGACGACTGGGCCTACCCGCCGGTGAGAGTGGGCGCGGTGCTGGGGCCGCAGGCCGCCGTCGCCGAGATGGCCGACCGCACCCACGAAAACAACTGGGACCCCGACCTGAGCGAAGCACTCTATCCCCTCCAGATCTCGCAGGCAGAGGGCGCCGAACCGCCCGCGCAGGGCGAAGGCCCCTGTGGCGATGGCGTCTGCGCCGGGCCGGAGAACCCCCAGAACTGCCCCCAGGACTGCGCGCAACCCGGAGGAGCCGGACAGCCGACGGGTGAAGATGGCGTCCGCCGGGGGTTCATCGTCGTGCACTGCGACCCCCAGGAAATCCTGAACCTGCACGAGAACTATGATCCCGCCACCTTCGATTACGATGGCAGCGGCAGTTACGACGCCGAGGATGCCTGGAAAGCGCTGATGGACCTGGTGGACCTGGCCGATTCCTACGGCATTCACCTGACCCTGCAGTTCTCGCCGCCCTATGTGGACTTTATGCGGCAACCCAGGTGCGACAGTATCCTTAGCGCGGGCAGAGTCTATCCGCAGGGCGCGAACGGCGTGGCCTACACCCGCTGCCTGGAACTGGTGATGGCCTGGGGAGCCAACGGCCATGAACTCTCCCTCCACCACCACGGTCCCAACCATGATCCGCTCAAGTTCGATGGCTACACCAACCGGGAAGTGTACGCCGTCAAAGGCCGACGCGCCTGCAGCGCCGATGACGGGCCGGCCTGCGGATGCGAGCAGGGCCGCTGCTACTGGTGCGCCCCTCCCGGCTCTTCGCTTGCCTGCCGGGAGTACGCAGGGCCGCCGCCCGGCCCCGTGGGAAGCGACCTCGAATGGAAAGGCCCCATCGAAGGCCCCAACAGCATGATGGCGCTGGTGGATAGCGTGTTCGGCGAGGGAACGATCCGCTCCTACTGCTCCAACCACGGCGATGAAGTCTCGGATATGCCCGTTGACCCGAACATCGTCTACACCACCCAGGGAAGCGGCTATCTCAACGACTCCGCTCCCCGGTGCGTCGGCTACGACCTCGAAAGAATCTACCACGACCGGCCCAAGTTCACCTGGTTCTACTCCCACGGCCCCGTCTTCAACTACGATGACCTCGAGGCCGTCAAAGCCACCTTGCACGAGATGGCCGCCGACCCCTCGGCGCACGTGCTGGGGATGGTGTTCCACGTCAACGACTTCCTCAAATCCGAGGCCAACCCCGATGCCCCCCGCTATGGACATCACATTCGGGAGTTGTTCGCCTACCTGACCGATCCCCAGGATGGAGGCGGCCCGGTGCAGATCGAGACCCTCTCCGGCCTGATGATCGCCGCGGGGAAAACCGCCGCGCCCGACCCCTGCGTGGAGACCTGCTTCACGCTGGATGAGAGCAGCCAGGGCGCCAGTTACACCGTGCCGGTTCCCCCGCCGCCCAATTGCCCGTAATCTTCGGGTGACGGTCACCTTTTTGGGAAGGAGCACACCGCCATGAAACGAGTTTCTCTTGTCCTTGCGTTTTTGTTGACCCTCAGCCTGGCCTGCTCGCTCACCAGCCTGTCGGAGGGCACAGGCGAGGACGGCGCGCCGAGCACCCCGTCGCCCCAAAGCGAAAAGCGCTGTGGCGATGGCGTCTGCGACGGGCCGGAGAACCCCCAGAACTGCCCCGCCGACTGCACCGCCCCCGTTGAAGAAGCGCAACCTTCCGCAACGGCGACCGGCCCGGAACCCCCGTCCGGCGAACCCCAGGAGGAGATCCCTCCGTTGTACTTCTTCTACGTCATCCACACCCACGCTCAGGGCGATTGGCTGCCCTACGAGGGCCCTCCCCTGCTTGACCTGAACCCGACCACCGCCGATAACATGCTGCTTGCCATCACCGGCATCCAGGAAGTGCTCGACCGCTACGGCGTCAAAGGCACCTGGGAGGTGGTCTTCGGCACGGCCAAAGGGCTGTGCAGTTACCAGGGGCCGAATCACATCTTCCGCCAGTTGGAGGATGCCGGGCACGAAGTCGCAGTCCACGCCCACCGCACGGAGGACATTGACGATGCCTACCAGAACCTGGTGAACGATTGCGGCATCATACCGGTGACCACTTCCGGCTTCATCCCCGAAGTGGAGCGCGCCGGCCCGGCCGGTGCCCAGCAGGCCATGATTGACGCCATCCAGACCTCCCTGGCGCTCGGCCTCACCGTGGGCACCGAGAACCTCTCGCCGGGCGGGGGCAAGAACCCCTTCGCTGAACTGTGTGACAACCAACTCGGCGTCGCCAACGACATGTGGGAACAGACCGGCAATCTGATGTTCCCCTGGCGGCCGGATTACATCAACGGGAACATCTGCGCCGACAACCCCGCCGGCCAGATGGTGCTCGTGGACCACGTCTCCATCGAGTGGAAACTGCTCCCTGGCGAGGGGGTGCCCCAGGCGCTGAGCGATGAGCATTTCGAGCGGCTGCGGCTCATGTTCGACGCCGCGCTGGAGTACATGGAGACCCGCCGCCCCGACCGGGTGGCCGCGTGGGGTTTCGTCACCCACATCACCGAGTACGGCAGCGGCGGCAAGGCCCAGCACCCGCCCGATCCCGCATCGCTGGCCGCATTGGATCGCTTCCTGGCCTACGTGGCCGAGAAGGCCGCCGAAGGGCGGGTGGTCTTCGCCACGGCCAGCGAGATCGCCGAAGCAGTGTACCCAGGAGTTGTGCCCTGATGTAGCGTCTCTGAGGAGGTAGACAATGACACGAAGAAACAAACTGCTCGCTTTGTTCGCTCTGTTCCTCGCCGCCCTGGCCTGCAGCAACCAGCCCGGCCAGGGACCGGTACTCTCCGGCACCGTCACCCACACCGCCCCGACCCCGGTGCCTCCCGCCGACGCCCAGGCCGCCATCCGGGAC
>QMOC01000305.1 GCA_003648085.1 Chloroflexota bacterium | reverse complement strand
GACGTGCCCGTTCGCTTCTACCTGGCCCCCTTCCTGCCGCTGAACGTGGACGACTTCAGCACCACACCGTTGGCCCAGCCTGACGTCACCCTCACCGAGGGCGACATCGCTTTCGGTGTTTTCGATCCCACGGAAGGGGACACCGTCCCCATCACCGCTACCCTCCACAACGACGGCGGCCTAGACGCCGGTGGCCTCACGGCGGCTTTCTACGCTACTGCTCCCGGCTGGAGGGAGTGGTTCATCGGCTCCGCCTACGTCCCCGGTGTCCCCGCCGGCCTTACCGCCACGGCGGTCATCAGTTGGCACACCCTCGGCTTCACCGGCACTGTCCCGGTGCGGGTCGTGGTGGACCCCTACAACCGCTTGGCGGAGACCGACGAGGGGAACAACCAGGCCACCGCTGCCTTCAACATCCTCACCCGCCCCGACCTGGTGGTGACCGACATCTCCCTCTCCGACGACGAGCCGGTGGTCGGCCAGCCGGTCACCGTCACCCTCACCGTGCGCAACGCCGGGCAGACTGACGCCGGAGCCTTTGTCGTCTCGACATCGGATGGAGTAACGGAGACCTATATATCACTCATCCGGTTATCCGCTGTCTCATCCGTTGCCGCCACCTTCACCTGGACGCCGACCGCCCCCGGTCTCTACCGCCTCTTCGCCCGCGCGGATCGGGACGACGCGGTGGACGAGTACGATGAGGGGAACAACGATCGCTGGCAGGAGGTGTACGTGGGGTTTGCCGGCTCCATCCTGCTGGACAGCGGCAACCCCGCCGCCGACCCACCCTACACCACCACCCTGGGCTACGGCTACCTAGACGAGGGCACTCGTATCGTCACCTGCGGTGGGGATGAGCCAGAGGATACGCTGCGGGCCGCTTACACCGACACCCTTCGCTACCGCTTCGATCATCTCCTCCCCGGCCACTTCTACCATCTGGACCTCACCCTCCGCGATTGCGACGGTAACCGCGCCGAGGCAGTCTACGTGGACGATACTCTCGTCGTCCCGGCGGTGGACCTGAGCGACCATCAGCCACACCGTCTCTCCATCCTCCTCGACCCGGCCTTCTACACTGACCACTCCATCACCGTGAGCCTCTTCGAGACCCACGGCCTGGACGCGATGGTGGCCGAGGTCGCGCTGCACGACGTGGACTACCGCTACGCCGACGCTGGCGGCTCTAATGATCCGGAGTACTCGGCCTCACATACGGGGCGGCCTTACGGCTGGCTGGACGGCGAGCCACTCACCACCTGGGGTTCCCTTCCCTACCAGACCGTCCGTATGGATCGGGCCGACGCCGACCCGGGCGACGACCCCGACAGCGAACTGCGCTACCGCTTCGATGGGCTGGACCCGGCCCAATCCTACCGCCTACACCTGACTTTCCGCCAACTGAGCGGAGCCACTGTTATACAAAAGGTGCAGATAGACGGCACCGACGCCAGCCCCAGTTTCAACCTGGACCACGGGCGGACCTACTCGGTTACCCTGCCGGTACCCTCCACCACATATCAGGATGATAGGAGCATCGTCGTCGGCATCGTGCGGGTGGACTGTGCCAACAGCGAGGCTTTCGTCAACGAAATCGCGTTGGAGGAGGAGACCCTGCACGCCGGCGACCCGTGCGCGAGCGTCCTTCCCACCCCGTCCCGCACCATCGCTTACGGGAGTGTGACCATTGGCGGGGCGCCAGCGCCCGTCGGGACGGTGATTCAGGCGCTCAACCCCAGGGACGAGGTAGTGGGCTGCACCGTCGTCGGGCAGGCCGGCCAGTACCCATATATGCAGATTTACGGCGAGGAACCGCCCATTCCTGGTATGCGGGAGGATGAGATTGTGGAGTTTCGGGTCAACGGCATCCCGGCGGTGGCAACACCTTCCCTCTATTGGCGGGATGACCAGACACCCCATCAGGTGAATCTGACCATCGGTTCCACCGAGGGGCAATGCACCTGGTTACAGCCTAACTGGAACTTGCTCTCCTTCCGACTACAGCCGCCTGTCCCCACCGTCGAGGACGTGTTCCGCTCTATCGAGGGCCGTTACTGCCGGGTGCTGGGGGAGGATGGTGTCTACGACTGCGAGTTAGACCCAGCCTACCGCACGCTTAAGGAACTACACCCCGGCCTGGGCTACTATGTGCGGCTGACGAGCACCACTGGTGCCAACCTGCGGGTGGAAGGGGCATCACTGCCGGTGACCACGCCGATACCGCTGCACACCTACTGGAACTGGGTCGGTTACCTTCCCACGGCCACACTGCCCATCACCGTAGCCCTGCAGAGCATCGAGGGGCATTATCTGCTGGTGCTCAGCCTGGATAAGACCTTCGACCCGGCCCATCCCGAACTGAGCGACTTGCTGACAATGGAGCCGGGACAGGGTTACCTCATCCGCGCCACCGATCCTATCACGCTGGTTTACCCGGCCGGAGGAGCGGCTAGGTATCGAATGCAGGCTGTGGAAACGCCTTCGGATTGCGCTCCCACGCCCTTCTTCACCTTGGTGTACGGTGAGGCTAGAATCAACGGCCGTCCTGCGCCACCGGGGACACGGGTGGAGGTCCTCACTCCCAGGGGCGAGGTGGCAGGATGTGCCGTCGTGCGGCAGGCCGGACGGTACGGCTACGTTCACGTCTACGGCGCGGACAGTTCGGAGCCGCCTATTCCTGGTTTCCGTCCTGGGGAACCGCTTGCCTTCCGAGTGAACGGCCTGCCGGCCATCCCGTCGGGCAGGGTGACCTGGCGCGACGCTTGGGAACCTCACGCGGTGAACCTGTCCGTTTGGGTGCGCTCGGTCTACCTGCCCGTCGTTCTGAATTCGCAGTGATGGCGGTGAGAGGTATGACGCACCGGTTTTTCCTCGGAACGGCAATAGTCTTTCTAGGTGCGAGCCTTCTGCTCGGGCCAATGCTCGCCTGGCTGGCGGCGGGAGGGAAGGACGGGGATGGTTGCCCTCCCATCCCCAACACCCCCTACTTCACCATCGCCTACGGCACCGTGCAACTCGACGGCACCGATGCGCCGGTAGGCACGGTGGTGGAGGCGGTGAGCCCCCGTGGGGATGTAGTGGGCTGCTTTGAGGTGAGCGTAGTCGGGCATTACGGGGCGATGTACATTTATGGTGAAGACACCTCCGCCAGCCCACCCATCCCCGGTATGAGAGATGGGGAGGAGGTGACCTTCCGGGTCAACGGCGCGGTGGCGGATGCCTCGCCCGTACTCATCTGGCACAACGACCGGGAGCCCCATGAAGTGAACCTGACGGTCTCCTTGCCGACACCGACCCACACTTCCACGCCGACCGGAACTTCCACGCCCACTCAGACCGAGACGCCCACGCCCACAGAGACATCCACTCCGACCTCAACGCCGACCCACACGCCCACGCCGACCGGAACTTCCACGCCCACTCCGACGCCGACCATGGCAGCGTTACCGGACCTCATCGTGCAGGACCTGGTGGCCGCTCCGGAGGCCCCGGTCGTGGGGAAATCCATAATCGTCACGGTGACCATCCGCAATCAAGGAAACGGCGCAGTGGGGCGCTTCTTCTACACCGATGCTTACGCCGACCATCTTCCGACCGGCTGCGGTGACCTGGGCTGGGATTATATCCGCACCGATGCGTTGGGCATAGGTGAGGAGGTCTCGCTGGTTTTCACCTACGCCGGCTTTACCGATCCGGGCACCCACACCTTCTACGCCCAGGTGGACTCAGGCTGCCAGGTGGAGGAAGGGGAAGAGGGGAACAACATTTACGGTCCCTTACGCGTCCAGGTCTCCGCTGCCGCTCCGCCGCAGGCCGATTTCACCGCTTCCCCTACTTGGGGCTTCGTTCCCTTGAGTGTGCAGTTTACCGACCTGTCCACAGGAGGGGTAGAGGCATGGCTATGGGAATTCGGTGACGGAGACACCAGTACTTTACAGAATCCTGCTCACCTTTATACTTCCACTGGCCTCTTTACAGTGTCACTTACTGTGTCCGGACCAGGGGGAAGCGATACTATCATTCGGGAAAAGTATATAACCGTCAATCCGAGAAAGTGCATTTACTTGCCCCTAATACTGCGCAGTTAAATCAAGCCCGACTTTGTGGGCCGAGCGGGTATAAAACCGGGAGGCGGACGATGAAAAGACCCCCGAAATAATGTTAATGGTGACCTTGGGCAGCATTCTGCCCGCAGCGCAGCCGATGCCGGTTCACACTACGAAAGGGCCTTTCAGGTAGAGTACTGTGACGGCGGTATCGCGCAAATTATCTACCGCTCACCTCCCCGGCGGACGGGACCGTCGTCACCGCCTGTCCGCTGACCATCCAGGCCGAGGCCGGCGATGCGGGAAGCGG
>QMOC01000304.1 GCA_003648085.1 Chloroflexota bacterium | reverse complement strand
TGCAGCCTACATATGACTCTGTGTGGCTCCGTTCAAAAAACGCTTTGAACTGAGGTCGGTTCAGAGCACCTTGTTAACGTACAGTCGGGTACTTGACTTGTTCTCCATAGTATGCTTGACACGGTTCTCGTTTCGATCCAAGACACAAAAACCCGAGGCAGATGTCCCGCCTCGGGGAAAAGGTGCCGAAGGTGGGAGTTGAACCCACATGGGCGTAAAGCCCACTGCGCCCTGAACGCAGCGCGTCTGCCTGTTCCGCCACTTCGGCTCGGCTGCTCCTTAGCGGAGCGTCATTATTTTACACTAAATATCCGTATTGTCAAGGGCGACTGGCTTCTGATTCGCTTACGAAGACACGACGATGTGCGATCCACCAGTCGGAGATGGTGCGGAAACGGTCAGATGGATACATCAAGGGGCCGATTTGCACGTCGTGGATACGCTCGTCCACCCCGTAAGTGTAGACAGGGACGTAGAGTAGCAATGCCGGTACCTCCTGCGCGAAGATTTCCTGGAACTCGTAGTATAACTCCCGACGCCTCTCGCGGTTGACGACGACCCGCGCCTGCTCGAGGATCTCGCTGGCGCGGCGGTGGACGAAGCCGGCGTAGTTCTGCCCGTTCTCGACCTGCGTTTCGTGCCAGAAGGGATAAGGGTCGGGGTCGCCAGGCAGGGCCAGGTGGATGAGGACCGCTTCGAAGTCACGATTCTCCACCTTCTCACGTACCTCCAGCGGCGCAGCGATCTCGACCGTTGCCGTGACTCCCACGGCTGCCCATTGCTCGGCAAGCATCTGAGCCATCCCGATGCGTTCCGGCTCACTTGAGGTAAGCAGCGTAAACGCCAGCGGCTGCCCCGCCTTGCGCCGCACACCATCTGTAACCGACCGGAACCACCCGGCTTTGTCCAGCAATCTGTTGGCCGTGGCCGGGTCATATTCATAACGGGGAATGTCATCATTGTACGCCCACGTGCCGGGGATCAAAGGGCTGTGGGCGACCAGCGCCTGGCCCTCTATCACTTCGTCAATGATCCGCTGCCGGTCGAGCGCGTATAGGAGGGCCTGTCGTACCTCTGGCTCCTGGAAGAACGGCAAATCCGAGCGCGCCAGGTTGAGGAACACAAGACCGTATTCGGCGATCTGTGCGGAGAAGAGATTAAGGTCAGGGAAAGCACGTGCACGCGGCAGATCGGCCGGCATTATTCTGGCTATCCCCTCCACCTCCCCCTCTTCGTAGGCATTAAAAGCCGTCTGATGACTGGGATAGAAGCGAAATTGGATGTGATCCAGATAAGGCCGGCCCCCATAGTAACGCGGGAACCGTTTCAGCACCATAGCGGTGATCGTTCCGTCCTCAACCTCAACCTCCTCCAGTTGAAAGGGGCCGCTTCCGACGGGGCTAAGATTGAATTCCGCAGATGGCAGGTCGGCAGCGCGAACTCCCTCCAGCAGGTGAGCGGGCAGAATATCAACTGTGGTGTAGTCAAGAAACGGGGCATAGGGTTCGGGAAGGGTGAAGCGAACTGTGGAGCGGTTCACCTTCTCGACCGTGACTCTCTGCCAGAGAGTGGAACCTAAATTGGGTGGGCCCGGAAAGTCGGGGTCCTGTAGCAGGCCAATAGTGAAGACCACGTCGTCGGCAGTAGTAGGGGTGCCATCATGCCAGTAGGCATTGGAGCGGAGATAGAACGTGTAGGTCAAACCATCAAGTGTGACTTCCCACCCTCGGGCCAGGTCGGCCTCTACCTCTCCACGCTCATTCAGGCGCGTCAGACCGCTGAATATCAACGCGCAGATGTCGTGGTCAACCTCGTTATACCCACTTAACAGAGGGTTTAGGTAATGCGGGGATCCGGCTGTACTTTCAACATAAGTCCCTCCATGGCCAGGGCGAAGCACAGTGGTGTAGTTTATGGCCAGGTAGGTCAACAGGATACCCACCAGCACGATGCCGAGGAGAATGAGGAGAATCTGCCAGCGGATATGACGGGTCACGCTCTAGGGACTCCCTCGCAAAAAGGCACCGCCGTAAACAGGCGGTGCTGGGCTGATCTCGGCCTAGCACCGGCCCTTCAGGCCGGTGACGACCGCCAACGTGCCACAGGATTAGCCGCTGATGATCACGTTGATGATGGTGATGACGAAGAACGCTATGGAGAGGCCGATTGTGACGTTGAAGAGCGTGCGTTCTATGCCGCGTCGTGTTCTATAGATGGCGGATTCGGTGCCGCCAAATACCCCTCCTAGACCGCTGCTCCTGATCTGCAGGAGGATGACGGCTATCAACGCTACGCTGATGATGATTTGGGCAATGTTGAAGTAGACTTCCATTTCTTCTAATGTATCCTCCAGGTTGAGATAGATTATAGCATGCTATGGCTCTCTCGGCAAGATTGCGCTTTTCAGCGGCTTGACCAACCCGAATATCCGTGGTGGCGGTCAGCGCTTCATCTCCTCTTTACCCAGCCCCATAGGTCCGCCAGCGTTCCCTGCCCGACGAGGGTCCCCATCTCATCCTCTCTGTGAAAGGAAGGGGAAGGTGGTGTCTCGCCTGGGTCCGCAATCCAGTAGACGGGGATGCCAATGGAGGCGGCCTGGGCGATATCGTGCTCCCAGTCGTCGCCCACCATCAGGCACTCGCGTGGCTCTCGGCCCAGCCGGGCCAGGATCTCGCGATAGTAGGCCGGATGAGCCTTGGTGGCGTGCATAATCTCGTAGGAGGTCACCAGTGCATAGTCGAACTCGGTCACGGGCACGTCGGCCCACTCCAGTCGCTGTTCGACGGCCGTGCGTGGGAACAACGGATTGGTCGCGATCACCACCTGCAGGCCGCGCTCGAAGGCCCATTCAACCAGAGGCCGGGCCTCCGGCCGCGCTTGTGTCAGGGAGCGCAGTTTGGGGAACTCCTCGGCGTAGAAGCGCTCGAAGATTGGCTCCAGCGTTGCCCGCTCATACCCCACCGCCGGGTAGAAGAGAGCCGCAAATGCTTCTTCGTTGGTGGGACCGTTGCCGTCGTTGGCCTCCATCGCCCGTGTGGCGCGTAGCAACTCGGTGAGCAAGCGGTCGGGGGGGATCAGGTGGGCTACGTAGCGGGTGAGCGCCTGGAAGTAGGCCGGGACGAAGGTCTCCATCGAGTTGCCCAGCAGCGTGTTGTCGAGGTCGAAAAGGATGGCTTTGAGCATTGCGTTATTCCTTTACCTCCGATACCTCCGATGCGTCGAGTAGCGTCGCTGCTTGCGGGTGACAGTGGCCGCAGCCGACGTAAGGATCGGTTACCTCAACTTGGTACTTGGTGCACACGGCGTAGACCTCGACGCGGCGCACGAGCCCCAGCCAGCGCCGGACCACTCGCGCCTCCAGAACCATATTAGGGCAGGCGTTGGCGCGCAGAATGCCGGGTACCGGGCAGCGGGCACACAGTTTGGGCTCCCACGGCTCTGAGTGGGGGTTACGCGCGATGAGGCGGCACTCCTGGGTGGAGCGGCCGCGGTAGAAGTCCTCGTAGTAGTAGGGACAGTCGGTGCCGTATGGGGTGCGCATTTCCCTCCTATTTGTTACAGGTTTTGGGTTTCGAGTTCCAGGTTCATCTAACCTGGAACCTGCAACTCTGCAACCCGAAACCCTGCTATGGTTCCGTGGCTGCGACGAGGGCCTCCAGATCTGCCGCCAGCGCCTCCAACTCTGCGCCGTAGCAGGCCCAGTCTCCTCGTCGCAGGCACTCCTGGGCTGCCTCGTAGTGCGCTTGGGCTGAGCGGGCCAGCGCCGCCACGTCGCTCGGCATCTCGACCGGGGCTGTCACCGGCGCCTCGCCTAGCACCTGCGCCAGCCCCGTCGCCAGGTTCTCGGCCATCGCGACGCGGTTGCCGTGCGCTACCAGCACGCGCTTGAGTTCGGGCAGTCGGCCCGCCTCGGCCTGAAGGTAGAGCGGCTCGATGTAGAGCAGCGTACCGTCAATCGGGATGACGATCAGATTGCCCCGGATGACCGAAGAACCGCGCTGGTTCCATAGCGTCAGTTGCTGCGAGATGTAGGGGTCCTGGTCAATGCGGGCCTCAACTTGCATCGGCCCATAGACCAGTGCCTCTTTGGAGAATTTGAAGACGCCCAGTTGGCCGTAGTCGGGGCCGTCGGAGTCGGCGTACAGCCAGGCGATCATGTTCTGCTTGCCGGCCGGCACGTAGGGACGCATCATCATGAATTCCGTCTCCGCCGCACCGGGTAGCCGCATAACGACGTAGTAGGGGGACATCCACGCCTCTCCTGACTCCCGCATCTCCGTCGGCGTCTGCCACAGGTCCTCCTGATTGTAGAAAACGCGCGGGTCCTGCATGTGGTAGGCGGCGTAGACGTCGGCCTGGAT
>QMOC01000303.1 GCA_003648085.1 Chloroflexota bacterium | reverse complement strand
TTCTTCGCTCAGTATTATACCTATATCCATCCCAGGCTGGTCTTCGGCGAGGGACCGTCGGTGCAGATCCTGCTTTTCGCCATCATCGGGGGCTTGGGGACGGTGTGGGGACCCGCTGTGGGCGCGTTGATCTTAGTCCCCATCGCCGAGTTCGCCCGCGCTCAGTTGGGTGGTAGTTTTGCCGGTGCCCCCTTGCTTCTCTACGGCGCTGTGCTGATGGTCGTGATGCTTTTCATGCCCCATGGCATCCTTGGTGTGGTCGAGAGTGTGATGGAGAAAGTCGGCCACCGGGGCAAAGCCGCCACTGGCGAACGAGCGAGTGAGTAGGAGGCCGTCCCATGGCTATGCTAAGTGTGCGCGACTTGACCAAGTGTTTCGGCGGTCTGAGAGCCGTTGACAACCTGTCTTTCGACGTAGAAGAAAGAGAAATCGTTGGTCTCATCGGACCCAATGGTGCCGGAAAGACGACGACTTTCAATCTGATCACCGGCTTCCTCTCCCCTACGGCGGGCGAGGTGATCTTCGACGGCCGTCCTTTGAGTGACCTCAAGCCTCACCAAATCTGCAAGTTGGGCCTCGCCCGCACCTTCCAGATCGTTCAGCCTTTCCCCGACATCACTGTGCTGGAGAACGCGCTCATCGGCGCCTATGTCCGTCATCCCTCGACCGCAGCGGCGGAGCGGAAAGCGCGAGAGACGTTGGAGCGAGTGGGGCTGACTCATAAGGCCGATGAACTGGCCAAGAACCTGACCCTCATTGAACTCAAACGGCTGGAGATCGCCAGAGTGCTCGCCACCGGGCCCAAGATGCTGCTTCTGGATGAGGTGGCGGCAGGCTTGAATCTGGCGGAGATTGACGAGATTTTAGAGTTGGTGCGGGAATTAAATGACCAGGGTATTACCTTCTTAGTTGTCGAACACGTCATGAAGGTGATCATGAGCCTATCGCGGCGGATAATCGTACTCGACTTCGGCAAGAAAATTGCCGAAGGGACACCGGACGAGGTCAGCCGTGACCCCCGGGTGCTCGAGGCATACCTTGGAGAGGAGGAGGCAGTTGCTTGAGGTAGAAAACATCAACGTGCAATACGGGGCCTTCAAAGTCCTCTACGATGTCTACGTCACCGTCGAGGACGGGCTGATCGTCAGTATCGTGGGAGCCAATGGGGCCGGCAAGACGACCCTGCTGAATACTATCTCTGGATTGCTCAGGCCAACTTCGGGCAAAATCATCTTCGACGGCACCGACTTGACCACACTGCCCGGTCACAAGATCGTGCATGAAGGGGTGGTGCAGATACCCGAAGGGCGGAAATTATTCCCCGATATGACCGTCTACGACAACCTGATCAGTGGGGCTATGCACCCACGCGCTAAATCCGTTCGGGAAGAAACCATCGAGGAGGTTTTTGACCTCTTCCCGGTGTTGCGGGAGCGGCAGACTCAACTTGCCAAGACGCTTTCCGGTGGTGAGCAGCAGATGCTGGCCATCGGACGGGGCCTTATGTCCAGGCCTAAGTTATTGATGATGGATGAGCCCTCCTTGGGTCTGGCCCCTATGTTAGTCCGCCAAATCTTCGAGATCGTGCAGGAACTGAAAGCACGTGGTCTGACGATTCTGCTGGTCGAGCAAAACGTGCGCCACTCCCTGACCATTGCTGATTACGCTTATGTCCTGGAGACTGGCCGCATTGTGCTTTCTGGTCCAGGCCGGGAGGTCCTGGAAGACGAGCACACCAAGCGGGCCTACCTGGGGCGGTAGCGACTGTGACGGCTTCCTACTTCCGATAATCAACAATCAGTATCCAACAATGGAGGAACAAATGGTTAAGAGGAACGAATCCGGTTCAGCGGAATGGATCGAGCGTGACCATGCTGCGGTAACTCCGGCGATCTACAGATACACCGACATAGTCTTTCAAAGGGGCGAGGGGGTGTACCTGTACGATGTAGAGGGCAGGAGGTATCTGGACTTCGCGGCCGGCATCGCCACCATGAACGTGGGGCATTGCCACCCGGCCGTAGTGGAGGCCATTTGCCAACAGGCCCGACTCCTCACCCACGCCGCCTGTCATGTGGGATACATGACCCCTTACGTGGAACTGGTGGAGGCGGTCAAGGCCGTAGCCCCCGGCGTGCTCAAGAATGGTAAGGCCGTCCTGATGAACAGCGGGTCGGAGGCGGTGGAGACAGGCATCAAACTGGCCCGCTACGTTACCAACCGCCCGATGATTCTCGCCTTCACCGATAGTTTTCACGGACGGCCGATGGGCGCTCTCGCTCTTACTGCCACCAGCACTGTTTACCGCCGCCGTCTCTCCGGTCTGCTCACAGGCGTCTATCACACTCCCTACCCTTACTGCTACCGCTGCCCCTTGAAGCACAAATCGCCGGAGACGTGTGGGCTGGCCTGCCTCAATCTGGTGGAAAAGGCGCTGCAGACGGTGGTTCCGCCCGAAGACTTGGCAGGCATCATCGTCGAACCCATCATCGGCGAGGGGGGTTATATCGTCCCGCCGGATGGCTTCTTGCAGGGTCTGCGGGAAATCTGCGACCGCCACGGGGTTTTGCTCATCGCCGACGAGGTGCAGACAGGGCTGGGACGCACGGGAAAAATGTTCGCCGTGGAGCACTGGGATGTGGTACCCGACATCGTCTGTCTGGGCAAAGCGATAGGGGGCGGGTTGCCTCTGGCCGGGGTGCTGGCACGGGCGGATCTGATGGATGCCTGGCCTCCAGCCGCTCATGGCACCACTTTCGGCGGTAATCCCGTCGCCTGCCGGGCCGGCCTGGCCACCTTGCGGATCGTCCAGGAGGAGAACTTGATAGATAACGCCATCAGCGTGGGCGATCACATCCAGAGCCGATTCCGCGAAGCCCAGAAGGAATTACCCATCATCGGCGACGTGCGTGGCAAAGGGCTGATGGTGGCAGCGGAACTGGTGAACCCGGATGGCAGCCCGGCGCGCGAGGTGATCAAGAAGGTAACCAAGGAGATCGGCGACCATGGTGTGGCTATCATCAAGTGTGGCGCAAGTTCCCTGCGTATCGCCCCGCCGCTCATCATCACCCAGGAACAGGCCGACGAGGGCGTGGACATAATCATTGAGGTGTTGCGCCGCTATCAGTGGTAGGGAGTTCGCCTATGAGAGCCATCGTCAAAGAACGACCCGGCCCGGGCTTTGCGTTGCGCGATGTGCCCGTGCCCCAGGCAGAGCCGGGCACCGTCATTGTGGAAGTCAAGGCTGTGGGCATCTGTGGCAGCGACCTGCCCATCTTCAACGGCGTGCGAGACGTGCCCTATCCCCTCATCCCCGGCCACGAGTTCGCCGGCCTCGTCGCCAAGGTCGGTCCGGGTGTGACGGGTTGGCAGGTGGGGGACCGCGTGACAGCGGGGTTGGTCATCGGATGCGGCACGTGTCCCTACTGCCGCCGGGGTGACGAGTCGCTCTGCGATAACCTGCGCGAGATCGGCTTTCACGTGGACGGCGCTTACGCCGAGTACGTCCGTGTGCCGGTTGCCAACCTGCATCGGCTGCCCGATGAGGTTTCGTTTCGCCAGGGCGCTTCGGTAGATCCTGTGGCTTCCTCTTACCACGGTCTGCGCCGCCTGAACATGCGTCCGGAAGACACGGTTGTGCTCTTTGGGGACGGCGCTATCAACCTGTATGCCCTGCAGGCCGTCCGGGCGCGGGGCATAGAGCAGGTGATGGTCGTGGGCCATCACGATCACCGGCTGGATGTGGCGGCCGGATTCGGTGCGGTGGTGGTCAACAGCCGTATCCAGGATCCAGTAGAAGCGGTGGCTCGTTTCACTGACGGGCGCATGGCCGATCTGGTCATCGAGGCCACCGGCACGGCCGAGGTGATTCCTGCCGTGCTGAACTCCACGGCCAAAGGGGGCACGGTACTGCTGCTGGGCGTCTTTCACCACGATGCCGCAATCAATCCGGCCCCTATTATCCGCCACGAACTGCGGCTGGTGGGAAGTTTCTGCTACAGTAAGGAGACCTTTGCCGCCAGTCTGGAATTGCTTCGCCGGGGCTATGTACGCATTGAGCCGGTCGTCACCCACGTCCTGCCGTTGGAGGAGATTGGGCATGCGTTGGAGATGCTCAATCGGCGGGAGGCCATCAAGGTCATTCTGGAACCATGAAAGCGAGGCCGTAATGATTTGCCGCGTGAATTTGACCAGGGGAACTATCACTACGGAGCCAGTGCCCGCCGCCTGGCAGGGACTGGGTGGGCGGGCACCGGCTCCGTAGTGATGGTTCCCCTGGTCAAATTCACGCGGCAAATCATTACGGCCTCGCTTTCATGGTTCCAGAATGACCTTGATGGCCTCCCGCCGATTGAGCATCTCCAACGCA
>QMOC01000302.1 GCA_003648085.1 Chloroflexota bacterium | reverse complement strand
GCCGGGCAGCAGCGCCGCCACCTTTCCCAGCAGCAGGTGGAAGGGGAAGAACAACGTTCCCGGATGGGGCTCCGGCGTGTAGGCGATGTGGAACAGCCAGGCCCCCTCCGCACCCTGGCGCATTTTCGCCAGGTAGGAGAAGGCATCGTCCATGAGGAAATTGAAACCGCTGAACACCCGCGCTGGCGTCTGGCAAACCCAGGCCAGCGCGTAGGGGATGCTGATGACCAGCAAGGCGACCACCGACGCCAGGCATACCCAGCGCCACTCGTAGGGTTCGACCGGGGGGTCGTCGCGTGTGGGGGTGGGTTGCTTCATCTCCCTGTCCCTATGTGCTGGTTTCGGCCCTTGCCCGGCGCTCAAGGTTGCCGTCGGGTGATTCTGGAAATGATAGCACTTGTCATCCCCTCTGAAGGCTGTATAATCGGCGTGATGACGTCAACTACGGGTGAATCACCGGGCATTACGGCCGCCGAGCGTATTTTAATCGCTACCTTGCTCCTGCTGGCCCTCTCTGCGCGGCTCATCCCCGGAGCACGCACCATTGATGACGCCTACATCACCTTCCGCTACGCCCGCAACCTGGTCGAAGGCGCTGGATTCGTCTACAACCCCGGCGAGCACGTGCTTGGCACGACTACGCCGCTCTACACGCTGGTGCTGGCCGGCCTTGCGTTGGTGATCGGCTCCCGCGACTTCCCCGCGCTGGCGCTGGTGGTCAACGCGCTGGCCGGGGCCACCTCCGTCGGGCTGCTCTACGTGCTGAGCAAGCAAGTCACCGGTCACCGGGTCCCTGCCGCGGCGGCCGCCCTCCTCTGGGCTGTGGCTCCCTACAGCGTCACCTTCGCCGTGGGTGGGATGGAGACCGACCTGACGGTGGCGCTGCTCCTCGCTGCCGCTTACGCCCACGTGACCGGTTGCCCCCGCGCGATGGCCGCCCTCTCGGCACTGGCGCTCCTGGCCCGGCCGGATACCGCTATCCTGCTGGGACTGCTTTGGCTGGACCTGGCGCTGGCGCGACGGCAGATACCCTGGCGGGAGGGACTGATCACGTTAACTCTCCTGGCCCCCTGGCTGGTCTTCGGCACGCTCACCTTCGGCAGTCCCCTCACGGCCTCCATCGCTGCCAAGTCCGCCGCCTACCGTATCTCGTCGGGAGCCGACCTGGTGCGGCTGATCCAGCACTACAGCACACCTTTCTTCGAGGACGCTCTCCTCGGCCCCTCCTGGCGGTTGATCGGCTTCGCCGTCTACCTGCTGCTGTGCGGGTTGGGCGGGCTGCGGGTCGTCCGGCGCAATCGCCGCGCCTGGCCGCTGCTGCTCTACCCCTATCTCTACCTGGTCACCTTCGCCGCCGCCAACCCGCTCCTCTTTCGCTGGTACCTCTCCCCGCCCCTGCCGTTCTACTTACTGCTCATCACCACCGGTGTCTGGACGCTGGCCGGTGACCTGGAGCGATTCACGATCTCCAATCTCCAACTCCCAATCCACACGCTATTCGTTGCCATCGCCTTCGCCCTCACGCTCAACGCCTGGACTCTCCACCCTGACCACGGCCCCGACCGGCCCGCGCCGGAGATGGCCTGGTTCAAACTGGAATTGCTCTATGCCCAGGCCGCCGACGTCGTGCTCTCCCACGCAGCGCCCGGCGACACTCTCTGCGCCGGCGACATCGGCGTACTGGGCTACCGCACCGGCTTGCGCGTCCTCGACACCGTCGGGCTGGTGACGCCGGAAGCAGCGCGCTACTACCCGGCCGACCCTGACATATACGTTATCAACTACGCCATCCCCGCCGACCTGGTGCTGGCGCTCGACCCCGATTACATCGTCATCCTCGAAGTCTACGGGCGGCGGGGACTGCTGCCCGACCCACGTTTCCAGGCCCGCTATCGGCTGCTGGACAAGATCGAGACGGGTATTTACGGCAGCGATGGGATGCTGGTGTTCGAGCAGCGACGCAGCAATAAGTAGCCTTCCCGGTCGAAAATAACCTCATATTCCCCGCTGGCCAATATCTTCTCCACCAGAGGGTTGTACTCCTCCGGAGTCAGTGGAAAGATGTTCCCCAAACGATCCAGGGCTATGTACTCCGCAGGCCCAGCAGCGGGATCATCCAGTTTCGGAAACAGGTAGATATCTGTCTCAACTGCCCTCTTTCCGTGCGTAAGCAGTGAACAGATCGCCCAGGTTCACCGGCACTGCCAAGCCCCGCAGTCCCAACCTCGTCACGATCCACTCGGCCGGCCGGCCCACGAGCGGCATCAATGCCGCCACGCGGTTCGCCAGGTAGCCCAGCCGCAGGTAGCGCCCCTGGGGCCGGTCGCTGAGTACCTGGAAGCCGCACTTCTCCAACATCGCCCGCAGCGTGCGCCGCGAGAAGTAGTAGATGTGCATCTCCATCAGCCAGGGCCAGCGTGCACCCATCAGGCGCGCGAAAAGGCTTTCGATGTCAATCGTGTGCACCACCACCAACCCGCCCGGCTTGAGCAAGCGGTACGTCTGCTGAAGTGCCCCGCGCGGGTCGGTCAGGTGCTCGATGACGTCCCACATCGTCACCACGTCGAAGTACGCCTCCGGCAGGTCCGCCGTCTCCAGCGTCCCCGGCACAACGTGGAGCCCCCGCGCCTGCGCCTGCTCCACCGCCCAGCGGGAGGGCTCCACGCCCCAGGCGTCCCAGCCGTGGCGCGCCGCGATCTCGACGAAGACCCCCGTGTAGCAGCCTACGTCCAGCAGCGGGCGACCATTCGGCGACCCCGTGAGCCGCTCCAGCGGCTTCAGGTGATGCTCGAAGGTCAACACCCGCCCCTCTCGCTCCTCGATATACAGCGGATCCTCGACCGCTTGGTAGGTTTCGATGATGTCGTGGCCCTCCGGACGCGGGTCAGTGTAGACCAGCCCGCACCGCCGACACTGGACGATGGTGTGATGCCGCCCGTAGCCGTTGTGGGTACAACGGAAGGCCCGCCAGTCGCCGCTTTCCCCCCGCTTGATAGTGCAGGGGTAACGCACGATGGTGTCATCGGCTCCGCAGAGGTTGCAGCGCACGTACTCCATCAGATTGGCTTCCTTGTCAGGCGCGCCCAGGCCAACCGCAGCACCGTTCCCAGTGCCCTGACGATCTCGTCCCTTGAGATTTTCGAGGTGCCCAGGCGACGGTTCTCGAAGGTGATGGGCACCTCACCCACCCGCCAGCCGCGCCGCTGCACCCGGTAGAGCATCTCGATGAGGAATGAGTACCCGCTGGCTTTGATAGCGTCGGGGTCCATCCCCTCCAACACCTCGCGACGGTAGCAGCGAAAGCCGGCCGTCGTGTCGTGGGCGCGCAGGCCGAGCAGCGTGCGGGCAAAGGCGTTGGCCCCCCAACTGAGCAACTTGCGGTCGAAGGTGCAGCCGCTGGTCGCGCCACCCCGCACATAGCGTGAGCCGATGACCAGGTCGTAGCCCTGAGCGATCTTTTCGACCATCGCCGGGATATAGCGCGGGTTGTGGGAGAAGTCGGCGTCCATCGTGCAGATGAGGTCGGCCCCCTCGGCCAGCGCCCGCTTGAAGCCGGCGATGTAAGCCGTGCCTAGCCCTAGTTTACCGGCGCGGTGGATGACGCCCACGCGACCATTGCTCTCCACCGCCAATCGGTCGGCGATGGCACCGGTGCCGTCAGGCGAGTTGTCGTCCACGACGATGACGCGCAGGCCCACGGGCAGGGCGAGCAGTTGAGTCACCAGCGGTTCGATATTCTCCCTCTCGTTGTAGGTGGGAATGATGACGGTCGTGCGCAAGAGCAATCTCCTTGCTGAAGAGGGATGTTTTCGCGCTTTTCGCCACGTTTCGTAGCTTTCGTGATCCAAACCCTCATTGCCGCGACAAGATGGCATCTTGTCCTACTTGACCCAACGCTTATGCGCGCTAACAAAGATTTACGCCGTAGGTGGGCAGCACAAACAGCGGTCCTTCAATCGCCAGAAGGAGCCAGAAGGCAGGGAGGCTGACCGTCGCCACGCGCGCTAGCCCCGCGAAGGGCAACCGTTCGAAGGGAGTGACCATCGCGCTGCCAGCCCCCACGCCCGGCCTGCCTAGCCAGGCCCACAGCACACCCTGCCAGGCAATGAAGGGCAGTCCCACCGCCAACGCAAATCCATACTGCCTACTGACCATCGTAGCCCGGTGAGCCTTGCGGGTCGCCCTGACTGTACCGCGTTCCCACCAGGGCAAACGTCAGGGGATCACCGCCGTAGCGGGCCAGGGTGACTCCCACGTAGGTCAGCGCCAACAGCAAGACCACTACCCAGGGCCGGAGCCACCGTCTCACGCCTGCGCCTCCAGCCTGCGCGCCAGCAACAGCCCGACCGCAAGCAGAGCCAATGTTGTCAG
>QMOC01000301.1 GCA_003648085.1 Chloroflexota bacterium | reverse complement strand
TAATTTAGCGGAGGTGAAAGATGCCTATGCAACTGCGTCTGAACAAGAAGGAACGGATGATTGTGGATCTGTTGAAGGACACCGGCGCGATGACCCCCAGCCAGATTGCCGTGCAGACGTTGATGCTGCCCAGCGAGACCCACAATACGCTGCGCAGGTTGGAGAAGGACGGTTACGTCATTATACGCGAAACTCCCGATAGCGCCGACGGCTCGATGGTCATGTTGTCTGGGGACATCCGCTCCGCGCTGGTCGGATCACTCTGATAGCGGGGGCTCTCATGACTGCCCCCGGCGCTCTCCGTTGGCCGTGCTCGGAGCCGATGGAGGGCGCTGTGTTTTATTGGAGGAGGTTGAGCGATGAAGCGTAGACGTGCACCGGGCAGGTATGCGCTGGGTCCCATTCTGCTCGCCCTATTGTTGATCGGGCTGAGTATCCTGCTGACCGCCCTGGGCCCCGATGGCCCGCCGACGGGTGGCCGGGCCTGGCTGACGGCGGTGGTCCCCTACCTGGTGGTCACCTTGCTCGGCGTCATCGTCGGCCTGGCGGAGTTAGCCTCCACCTTCGCCGACTACCCAATGGACGCCGTCGTCTCCGGCTGGGGGCTGGGCCTGGTCGGGCTCAACGGTATGATGGCGGCCATCGTCTTTGCCGTCGTCCGCTTCTACGCGCCCGAGACCAATCTGTTCCTTCTCGTCCTGGGCGTCGGCATCGGCTTCCAGGCTCTCATCCGTACCAAGTTCACCCTCGCCAAGCAGTTCTCCGGCGGTGAGGGGGGCGATCTCAGCCTCAACCTGGGATGGCTGTACGAGCAGTTTCAAGCATTGTGCAAGACGCAGATTGACCAGGCGCTGATGCGCCGTCGCCAGCCGATGGTGCAGCGGTTGGTCGAGCGCTATCCCAGCCAACTGGCGCTCTTCAATATGGCTTACTACACCGTCGTCGCCCGGCGCACCTTCACCCCGGAGGAGGAGGCGCAGCAACTAGCCGAACTGACCAGGCGGCTGCAAGACCCCTCTCTCCCCGACGAGGTCATCCGTATGACGCTCGCGCTCCACATTTTAGAGACGGGTGGGGAGGGACATGCGCGGGCGCTCATCGAGGCCGCCTCCCGACGGGCGCCGCCAGCCGCGGCCGCCGCCGAGATGCCCGACCGCGAGGCGGTCACCCGAGGCCTAGCCGAGCGACTCGACCTGGACGCACTCAAGGGCCTGGCGCTAGAGGTCGTGGAGCGCGTGGCGGCGGGCGACGTGCGCGACGAGTGGCAAGCCTACGTCGAGGGTACGGCCGACGACGCGGCCTCCCCTGAGCCGGTGCGTCGCACCAGCCTGGCCCGCTTCATCGTGGACAAGGGCGGGTTGGCTTTCGCCGCCGAAAGGCTGAACGCAGTCGCTGAAGCGCCGTCGTGAACAAGTGGCGCTAGCCTAGCACGGCTCTTCAAGCGGCCCTGGCACTGGCTCTGCCAGGCCAGTGCACCAAGCCGGTACATCTGGCATCTACTGCGCCACCACGAAGGCGATGGCGTGCTCCCGGGTGTGGGAGAGGCTGATCGCCCACTCGGTGAGATCGAGTTCCCCTGCGCGCTCGGCGGCGCGGCCATAGAGGCGGACGTGTGGTTTGCCCCGCACGTCGCCGATGACCTCCACGTCCTGCCAGTGGATGCCATCGCGGGCCATCATCCGCACGCCTACCCCCAGCGCCTTGGCAACGGCCTCCTTGGCGGCGAAGCGGGCCGCGAGTTCCGCGAGGCGCCCCCGGCAGTACAGAATCTCGGCCGGAGTGAAGACACGCTCCAGGAAACGGTCGCCGTAGCGCGTCAGCATCCGCCCGACGCGGGGGATCTCGATCAGGTCAACGCCGACAACCATAGTGGTTACAGGTTACAGGTTACAGGTTACAAGTTGCAGGTTTCGGGTTTCAGGGTATACCAACTTGCAACTTGAAACCTGGGACCTGAAATTTCACTCAAGGGGTGGGCCGGCGATGGCGAGGGCGTAGGCGTCGGGGTCGAGCCAGCGCTGCGCAGCAGCCTGCACCCGCTCGGCGGTGATCTCATTGATCAGGTCGGCGTAGCGCTGGAGGTAATCCAGGCCCAAGTTGAAGTGCTCCATATCGAGAATGGCCTGCGCCACCCCCTCGTTGGTCTCCAATCGCAGGGGCAGGCTACCGGTGATGAAGGCTTTGTTGTCGGTCAACTCATCCTCATTCACCGGCTCCTCGCAGATGCGGCGGATCTCGGCGCGGATGCTGGTGATGGCCCGTTCGACGTTGGCCGGATTGACGCCGGCGATGACGCGCCAGGGGCCGGGGCCGGGGCCGCCATCCAGTCGGCTGAACGAATAGTAAGCCAGTCCCTGCTCATCGCGCACGTTCTCCCCCAGACGGCCCATCAGCCCGAAGACGCCCAGGATCGTGTTGCACACCGCCGCATCCAGGAAGTCCGGCGCTGTGCGCGGGGGGCCGGGATAGCCCAACACGATGTCCGATTGCGTCTTGCCGGGGATGGAGACGGTGCGCTCACGGGCCTCGGTGATACGCTGGACCTCGGGGAGCGGGACGCGCTCGTAGGTGTGGCCCCCCCAATCGCCGAAGGCGTCCGCGATCTGCGCCAGTGCGTCGCCTGTCTCCACTGCGCCCACGACGACGATGACCATCCCCTGCGGGCCGTATCCACCGGCGTAGAACTCGGCCAGGTCATCGCGGCTGAGTTTACCGATCGTCTCGATGTAGCCGGCGAGACTGCGAGAGTAGGGGTGTTCTTTGGGGTAGGCCAGTTCGTGGAAGGTGAGATTGGCCATACGTCGGGTGTCGTGGGCGCGCTCCTCCAGGTCGGTGATGATCTCGCCGCGCAGTTTCTCGACCTCCTCGCGGGGGAAGGTGGGGTAGCGGAGTGCGTCGGCGAGGATGTCGAGCACCAGCGGCAGATCCTCGACCAGGCTCTTAGCGCCGAAACCGGTGGTGTGAGTGCCTCCACTGATGCCCACACTGGCACCGACCGCCTCCAACTCCTCGTAAATCTGCTCGAAGGTGCGGTTGACAGTACCACGGGTCAGGGCGGCGGCGGTGAAGGCAGATAACCCGGCCTGTTCCGGTCGTTCGTCGTAGGCGCCTACGCGCAGGAAGCCCCTGATGACCACCGAGGGACTGTTGTGATTCTCGCGCACCAGTACGACGATGCCGTTGGGCAGTTCGTAGCGTGTGATGTCATCGGGTCCGGGGATAGACATAGGGCTCCTCCCAGTCTCAGTAGAAAATCCGAAGGGACAGGTTGTCAACCTGTCCTACTTCATCAGGCTGCGGATTGCCTTGAGGAGGGCTGTGCTGACGGTTTCGATGTCCCCCGATCCGTCCACTTCTACCAACAGCCCTGCCCGGCGATAGTAATCAATGAGGGGCGCTGTCTGCTGGTGGTAGACCTTGAGGCGGGCTCGCACGGTCTCCGGCCTGTCGTCGTCCCGTTGGTACAACTCTCCACCGCACGCATCGCACACTCCCTTCTGAGCCGGCGGGCTGAAGACGGTGTGATAGGGGGTCTGGCACCGGCGGCAGATCCAGCGGCCTGACAGTCGGCGCACCAACTCCTCGTCGGGGACGGCGATGTAGAGCACGCCATCCAGCCTGCGTCCCATTTCAGCGAGCATCTCGTCCAGGCTCTTGGCCTGAGCCAGGGTGCGGGGGAAGCCGTCAAGGATAGCGCCCTGATCACAATCGGGCCGTTGCAGCCTTTGGCGCACCATGGCGATGGTCACATCGTCGGGGACCAGATCGCCCCTGTCCATATACTTCTTGGCCAGCAGGCCGAGTTCCGTCTTCCTCTTCAGGTTCTCGCGAAACAGGTCGCCGCTGGCGATGTGAGGCAGATGCAGTTCTTTCTCCAATCGCTCCGCCTGGGTGCCTTTACCGGCACCGGGCGGGCCAAGTAAGACGAGGTACATTGCAGTTCTCCTGTGTCCGGCTTGCTGCCGGATGCTTCTCCGTTCCGCAAAAATGCAGGACAAGATGTCATCTTGTCCTACGTTTAAACCGCCAAAAGGCGGTTGAACAAGCGCAGGTAATCCACCAGGTGGCGTGTGATGAGGAAATTGCGGCGCACGTGCTCCCGCGCCGCCACCCCCATACGCGCTGCCTCCTCCGGATGTTGTAGAAGATAGAGCGTCTTTTCCCCGCACTCCTCTACCGAATCCACCAGGAAGCCCGTTTGCCCGTCAATGACCTGTAAGGGGATGCCACCGGCGTTGCCCCCTACCACCGGTTTCCCCTTCCACAGCGCTTCGGTCACCACCAGCCCGAACCCCTCGCGGGTGGACTTCTGGACCACGACGTCGCTGACGGCCTGAAAAGCCCCCACCTCCAGCGCGCCCACGCCGTGGAAGTTGTGCAGAATGTGGATGTCG
>QMOC01000300.1 GCA_003648085.1 Chloroflexota bacterium | reverse complement strand
TCTCGCATGCTTGCCAAAAGGCGGCAGATCATACGCCGGGTGTCATCTCGCGCGATGATGGCGAAGTTGCAGCCGCTGGAGAATCCCCTGGCCGTGCTACGCCGCTACGCGCATATACGAACTAAAAATGCTGCACGGCTATTGACGGACATAGGAAGCGCGGTAGAATAACATTTTGATGAGTTGTGACAAAAGCCCTTCTGCGGTATAATATGCCAGACGCACCTGCAAACTAGGGGAAAGGACTACCGCCGCACCAGGTATAGAACGTAATGCGCGGAGCAGAACTGTGTTTCATTCCACACTTCACGCATCACGTTTCGCATCCCCGAGTGCGGTGGCTTTGTGATAGCAGCCTGTAGAATGGCACGTAAGAGGAAGCGGACAAAGAAATCCAAACGGACCCGCCGCGCCCCTCTGCGCGTCCTCCTCCAGCGGGGGGACGAGGCCTGGCGCCGTGGACGGGAGGCCGATGCCCTGCGCCTCTGGGAACGCGCCTGGGAAAAGACACCCACTCCCGAATTAGCAGCCGCCCTGGGCGAACTGTACTTCCGCCGAGGAGTGCGCGCCGTTGTTGCCGGCTCCGGAGGTGACGACGCTCTATTGAACGGCCTGGCTGACCTGGAGCGAGCGAGAGAGTTCCTCCCTGGCGATGAACGTCCCCTCTATCATCTGGGGCTAGCCCACCATCGCCTGGGCGACCTTCAGGAGGCTCAGGCACTTTACCAGCGGGTGTTGGAACTGCAACCTGGTCACCGCCGAGCGGCTTACCACCTGGCTCTGGTGGCCATCGAACAGGGGCGCGACCCGGTGCAGAGCCCGGCCTGGGCACTATTGACTCCAGCCCAGCAGACTGACCTGGAGTCTGCCTGGCATCTGTTGCGCAAGCAGGGCCGTCGTCTGCTCAACTCACCGGATACTGTCCACCCTCTCTGGGTGGGTCTGGCCGCCCTCGACGGCTGGCGGGCTGACAAAAACCGGGCCAAACAGACGCTGGAACAGGTGCTCGCGCAGGAGAAAGACGGCACCCCCCGCTCCCGTCTGGCCCGCATCTATCTGGGCAACTTACTTTGGCCTGACGACCCGCTGGCGGCTGCCCGCCATTGGGACCGTGCTACTCGCTCCCCCGTTCCTCCCTGGGTCGAACGTAACCGCGCCGTCGGAGCCAATCTCCTGGCCCGTCGAGCCTTGGAAACCGGTGATCCCCACGCTGCACTTCCCTACGCCCGCATCACACTGGACTACGCCCCCGACAGGAAATCTTATCGGGAAGTCATGGCCCACATCCATTTCCTCCTCGGCAACGAGGCAGCCGCGGAGGAGCAATGGCGCCGGGCTCTGGCTCACCGGGAGGAGGCCCGTCGCCTGGGCGGTGGGAGTCAGCCTCTGTTCCACAACCTGGCCTTGGGCTATGAGCACCTCTCGGCGGCTCGACGCTCATTCCCCGCGTGCGGGAACTGCTGGGTAACCATCTGGGGTTGGAGCCTCGCAGCGCCGTCCATCCCCGTGAGGTCGTGGCACTGGGAGCAGCGGTTCAGGCGGCCATCATCGCCGGTCAGCCGGTGGACGCCATCCTGGTGGACGTAACGCCGCACTCGCTGGGCATCGAAGTGGCGGACATTCAGATGGGACGCATCATTCCTGGCCTCTACAAAGTCCTAATTCCGCGCAACACCGTCGTGCCGGTGACGCAGGAGGAGGTCTTCACCCCCCTCTTCCCCGACCAAGAAACGGTCCGCATCCGGGTCTACCAGGGGGAGAGCCCGGTGGCGGAGAGGAACACACTACTGGGAGAGTTTATGGTGAAGGGGCTCAAGCCGGAGCGGTGGGGCGAGTGGCCGAAAGTGACCGTGCAGTTCAGCCTGGACATAGACGGCGTGTTGCACGTAGAGGCGACGGATCGGCGCACGAAGAAGAAGAAGGGTATCACCGTCACCGCCTCACCGACGCGCATGGGGGCAGCCGAGATCGCCCGTGCGCGGGCGGAATTGCAGTTGTGGGACGATGAGGCAGGGCCGTTGCTGGCGCGGGCGCGGCTGCTATTGAAGGAGGAACTGGAACCGGAAGAGCGAGAGGGCTTGCAAGCGGCCGTAGCAGCCCTGGAGGAGGTGCTGGAATCGGGTGATCGGGACAGATTGGAGCAGTGCAAGGACGATTTGCTGGACGTGCTGTATGAGTTGGAGGAGTAGGGGCGTAGCGCGAGCCTCTAACGGTTCATCCGTCGGAGTGAGTCGCATGTACCGCTCCAGTGCTCTCGGGGATCAGGGGGCTGGGGGTGCCTCTCTCAGTAAGTGCCCCGCTCATTGGCGAGTAACCTTGCTTTTTGTTGCATTGGCGCTATTTAGAGGGTTTATCTACGCTGCAGTAATTCCCCCTTGGCAATCAAACGATGAACATGGTCATTTCGAGTACGCCTGGCTGGTGAGCCGGTATGGGCCCACAGTGGGTCCAGAGGCTATCTCTATTGAGTTCCAGCGGCGCGTGTTGGAATCTATGTACCGATTCGATTACTGGCGTTTGTGCCGCCAGCCTACTCCGGAAGTTTTACCTGCTAGCTTCACTGATCCAAATGATCGCTGGCTGAGGCATTCCCGCCCTCAGGTAGGAGATGAGCGACCGCTGTACTACCTGCTGGTCGGGGGTCTCTTGCGATTGATCGGGGACCAGAACCTGCTGATAGGTATGTATATAGGGCGGGGGGTATCCGTGCTGTTGTTAGCAGCAGCAATAGGGTTAACGGAGCTGATGACATGGAGGTTGTTTGCGGAATCGCTCTTTATGCGAGTAGTGCCGCCAACATTCGTGCTCTTGTTACCAGTACTAGGACAGATGGGAGCCTCTGTCAACAGTGATGCAATAGGAGTGTTGACCAGTACCCTTTTTTTCGCCAGCCTAATTCCCGTTTTCCGGAATGGATTGACCTGGAGACGGGGCGTTGTAGTACTGGCAATGCTAGCACTGGCTATGCTGAGCAAGAAAACAACCTTGTTTCTGATCCCAACGACATTGTTGGCTATTCCCATATACTGGTGGACGCGAGGAAGACGGCTTCCGCGGTGGATATGGCTGGCGCTGGGAGCAGGTGTAGTTCTATTGACAGGGACCGTGTTGGTTCTGAAACTTTTGCCCAGTGGCAATGCGGCGGGTTGGCTTCGGGGCGGGAACCTCTACGGTCCAACCCGTACTGAGGAAAGCGCTTATGAAGGGAGCGCAGCCCTGTTGGTCGGGGCGTGCGACGATGGATGGGTTATCCAAACCTTGTTACCGGAGACAACAAGAGAGGTAGCTGGACAGCCTGTTACATTGAGCGGCTGGGCTCGCGCCACAACAGGTACTGGAGTAGGAATAGTGTCGATCCGGGATAGTGAGAGTCATTCCCAAGTGGAGGTGATAGTGGGGAAAGAGTGGCAGCCTTTTTCCCTGACCCATACAGTGGCCCCCAATGCCCGATGGATAGCAGTACGGTTATCTTGTGGGGGCGTGGGTGGTTCACTCCTGTTTGACAATCTGGCGCTTCTGGCTGGACATGGAGCGAACTTATTGCGCAACAGTTCCGCCGAGCAAGAAGAGAGCCAATTGTTCAACTTGGCGAGCGGTGTTGCCCGTCGAATTGGCGTATCTGCACGCCTGGTGGAGTTGATATTGAGTCCGCATTCATGGAGTCGGCAGGCTTGGCGGGAATATGCATATGCGGCATTTTTCTGCTTTAAGTCGTTCTGGGGTCTTTTCGGCTCGGTGACATTGTTTCTACCTCCAAGTTGGTATCGACCGATCACATTGATTTGCCTGTTAGCATTGGCGGGCAACCTGGTCTTCATTGTAGGCAGATCAAGCAGTGAGTGGCGGAACGGCTACTTGTTTGTCTTGATGGGTGGATTAGTCCTGTTATTTCTCCAAACACTCCTGCCCATGATTGTCCACAGAGGAACTTACTGGCTGCCCCAGGGTCGGTATCTCTTTCCAGGTGTATTCGCTATTGCCGTTCTGATGGCCTGGGGGTTCTATCAGGTGTTACCACGTCGGTGGGAACGTGTGGGAACATTAATGACTGTCGGGCTGATGGTGGCGTTCGATGCGCTTTGTTTAGGGATGCTAATTGTGCCGTACTTCTGGGGATCAATCTAGGGCAAATCCGAATTTGGAGCACCAAAAATATTAAGAGGAGCAAATGGTCAAAAGACAAACCTTATGTATAATGACAAGGGGTACGATCATTACTTTGCTTCTGATGGCTGCGATAGTAGGATGTCGGCCTCGTCCAACAACACCGCAGCCTGGGCTCTCTCCTGTAACATCGCCATTCCTATCACCCATAGCCACTCCTAAGAGTGATGCCGGTAGATTGCTCTTCCATTCTAATCGGGCAGGGAACTACGATATTTATATGCTGGATATTGAGACAGGAGA
>QMOC01000299.1 GCA_003648085.1 Chloroflexota bacterium | reverse complement strand
GCAACTGGTGTCCCGGTTGCTCAATGATCATTTCGGTCACCTGGGGTACGACGACTATGCCGTCCCCATCGTGGCGGAAGAGGGGGAGGATGCGCGCCGCTGGCTCCGTCGCTTCCAGGACAGCGACCAGAAGACACCGGTGGTAGCGACGACAGCGGAGTTGCTCTCCACAGGGGTGGACGTCCCGTCCTGCCGCAACATTGTGTTTATGAAGACCGTCTCTTCCCCCGTTCTCTTCAAGCAGATCGTGGGCCGGGGGAGCCGGCTCGACCCAGCCACCGACAAATACTGGTTCCGCGTCATTGACTACACCGGGGCGACGCGCCTCTTCGACGAATGGGACCGCCCGCCCCTGCCGCCGGAGGATACGGCACTGGGGCCGGAGCGGGGCACGCTGGAGGGGGTGGTGATCCACGCCGAGACAGGGGATCGGCTGGTAGGGGCGTCGGTCTCCGTCCTGCTGGGGCCGAATGTCCAGCGCGGCCCCATCTACACCGACGAGGACGGCGCATTCCGGTTCGAGCGGCTGCCGACGGGGGTGGTCACGCTGGTCGTGAGCGGGCCGGGTTTCCGCCGACGGCAGATGAAGGTGGAGTTGCTGGAAGACGAGGTGGTCTCAGTCGAGGTGCCGCTGAAAGAGGCGGGAGAGCCGCCCCTGAAAGTGCGGGTGACGGGGCTGGAGGTGACCATCGCCGACGAGACGATCTTCCTGATCGAGGCCACGGGGGAGAGCCTTTCCCTGCAGGAATATGTGGACTACACCCGGCGCAAAGTGGTAGAACTGGTAGGGGCGCAGCATGCCGCGCTCCTACGGGAGGTGTGGATGGATCCGGACCGGCGTCAACGGTTCTTGGAAGACCTGTACCGCTCCAGCATCCATCCTGACGTGCTGGCAGAGGTAATGGGGCTGGGGGACGCCGATGGTTTCGACCTGTTGGCCCACCTGGCCTTCGGCGAGCCGGTGCGGACGCGGGACGAGCGGGCGCAGGCCTTCCGCAACCGTCACCAACGGTTCTTGCAGCGGTACAGCCACGAGGCACGGGAGGTGATCGTGGCGCTGTTGGAGAAGTACCGGGTGGGCGGAGTGGAGGAGATCGCCGACCCCAAGGTCTTCCGGCTGCCGCCCTTCGACCGGATGGGGCAGATCGTGGGAGTTCAGCATCGCTTCGGCGGGGTCGCAGGGCTGCGCCAGGCGATGCGGGAGATGCAGCGGAGGCTGTACCAGTGATGACGAAGTAGGAGCGTACATGCTACGCCCCTACACATCCACCACAAGGGAAGGAATGATGCCTCAAACCCGTGAATCCCTCGCCAACGACATCTGGCGCGCCTGCGACATCCTCCGCCGCGACGACAACTGTGGCGGCGTGATGGAGTACGTGGAGCACCTGGCTTGGCTCCTCTTCCTCCGCTTCCTGGATGCCCAGGAGGAGGTGTGGGAGACGGAGGCGGCGCTGGAGGGCCGCTCCTACCGGCGCATCCTGGATGGCGACCTGCGTTGGTCCTACTGGGGGCGGAGGGACTGGGACGCCGAGGAACTCCTGCACTTCGTCCACGGGCGGCTCATCCCCTACCTCCAGACCCTCAGCGGCGACCCGCTTCGGGAGACGATCCGGGGGGTCTTCACCGAGCGCAACGTGGTCGTGGCCGCCTCGGGATACAACCTCAAGGCTGTTCTAGCCATCATAGACGGGATTGACTTCCACAATCAGGACGACATCTTCACCGTCTCCCACGTCTATGAGGAACTGCTGCGCAAACTGGGGAACGAGAACCGGATGGCGGGGGAGTTCTTCACCCCGCGCCCGGTGGTGCGCTTTATGGTCTCGGTGGTGGGGCCGCGCATCGGGGAGACGGTGTACGACCCGGCCTGCGGCACTTGCGGCTTCCTGGCCGAGTCCTACGTGCGGATGAAGGAGCAGGTGCAGCGGGTAGAGGAGTGGCGTACCCTGCAGGAGCAGACCTTCTACGGGCAGGAGAAGAAGGCCGTGCCGGCGCTCCTGGGGACGCTGAATATGGTCCTCCACGGGGTGACAGCCCCCCACATCCTGCGCCGCAACACGCTGGAGGAGAGCGTCCTGGGGGCGGTACAGGAGCGGTACGACGCCGTGTTGACCAACCCGCCCTTCGGGGGGACGGAAGGGCGGCACATCCAGGCTAACTTCCCCGTGCGCTCCAACGCCACGGAACTGCTCTTCCTCCAGCATATTATGAAGAAGTTGAAGGCCCGGGATGGAGCCCGTTGCGGGATGGTGGTGCCGGAGGGGACCCTGTTCCGGGGTGGGGCCTTCGCCGAGGTGAAGAAGCAACTGCTGGAGCAGTTCAACCTGCACACGGTGGTCAGCCTGCCGCCGGGGACCTTCGCCCCGTATTCCGACGTCAAGACGGCGTTGATCTTCTTCGAGCGGCCCGGCCCGACGCGGGAGGTCTGGTACTACGAGATGGGGCTGCCGGAGGGGTTGAAAAAGTTCAGCAAAGGCAGCCCCATCCAGGACGAGCACTTCGCCGAGGCGCGGGAGTTGTGGCGGGTGTGGGACGCCTACCGGCGGGGCGAAAGGCCGCGCCCGGAGCCGACGGATCACTCCTGGATCGTGTCGGCGGAGGAGATCAAGGAACGGGGCTACGACCTGAGCGCCCACAACCCCAACCGGGCGGAGGCGGAGGTCCTGCCCCATCCGGCGGAACTGACGGCAACGCTGCTGGAGCGCGTGCGGGAGTTGCACAGCATCCTGAAGAACCTGCACGAGATGGTAAGCAACGGGAGCCAGGAGGACGAGTGATGGAGATACAAGACCTACCGGAGGGCTGGCAATTCGTCTCCCTTGGCCAGATACTCGACATACAGTATGGCAAAGGCCTCCCAAAGCGGCTCCGCGAGGAGAGCGGGTCCATCGCTGTTTACGGTTCAAACGGCGTCGTAGGACAACACACGGCCGCAATAACGAAAGGCCCAACAATAATTATAGGACGTAAAGGCTCAGTAGGAGAAGTACACTTCTGCCCCGTTCCATGTTGGCCCATAGATACGACCTTCTACATCGATCAGTTTCCGGATGGCTTGGATCCGCAATATCTCAACCTGTTCCTGAAATCTCAGCATTTGCAGAGACTAAATATCCATGCGGCAATCCCTGGAATACGCCGAGATGACCTGTATCGTGTTGGAGTTCCGCTTCCCTACCCCGACGACCCCATCCGCTCGTTGGAGACCCAGCGCCGCATCGTCGCCCGCATCGAGGCCCTCTTCGCCGAACTGACCGAGGCCCGCCGCCTGCACGGCGCCATCCGCCAGGACATCGAGGCGGTGATGGAGGCGGCGCTGGGGGAGGTGTTCCCTCCGTCTTTTGAGCAACTTGCTAAGCGGTGGTCTATCAGAGAACTGGGAAAGGATGGTCTTTGCATTATCATACCCGGCCAGCACATCCTCTCGTCCGATTATTTCGAAACGCCAATCGGGGTGCCATACATCACTGGGCCAGCTGACTTTGGCGCAAAATATCCTCTCATCTCGAAGTGGACACAGGTTCCCAAGGTGTTCTGTAGCCCTGGAGACGTGCTGTTGACCGTGAAAGGGGCTGGTGTTGGAAAAGTCAATTGTGCGCCCTCGGAAGCCGAGGTTTGTATCGGTCGACAGATTATGGCCATCCGCCCAGACCCAAGCCGGATTCATACGGACTTTCTCTACTATTTCCTGCGGAGCCGCTTTGAGGTTTTTCAAGCAATGGGGCGAAGTGCTACAGTCCCTGGTATTCGCAAAGATCAGGTAAGTCAGTTGGCGGTCCCCGTTCCCGACTTGCACGAACAGCGACGCATCGTCGCTTACCTGGAGGAGGTCCAGGCCCACGTGACGGCGCTGAAGCGGGCGCAGGAGGCCGCAGCGGCGGAACTGGAGCGGCTGGAGCAGGCGATCCTGGCCCGCGCCTTTCGAGGAGAGTTATGAGCCAGCGGATTGACAAAAAGGAACTGGTGACCCGCGTCTCCCGGCGAGTCCATAAGGGTACAGGCACTGTGGAAGAGATCGTTGACGCCACGCTAGAAGAGATCTACGAGGCGTTGAAGCAGGGAGAGTGTGTCTCCTTGCGCAACTTCGGCACCTTCTACGTCCGGCCGCAGCGAGATAGTTGGGTTTTCAAGTTCAGACCCTCCCAGCGGCTGCGCAAACTCTTCGGCTGGTCATCCACCTACAAGGGGAAGTTGTAGTTCGTGAGGATGGCCTGCGACTTGCCTCGGTGTCACAAGTTAGAGCGAGAGCATCCCGTAGATGTAGGCAGCGCGCGAAGCGCTGAGTTGAGGAGAGGGAGCGGAGTATGAACTTCCTGGAGGCTGCGTATCAAGTCCTGAAGGCAGCCGGAGAGCCCCTGCACTACCGCGAAATCACTCGTCGGGCGTTACAGCGGGGACTCATAAAGAGCAGAG
>QMOC01000298.1 GCA_003648085.1 Chloroflexota bacterium | reverse complement strand
CACTATCTGGTGGATGGCAATGGCCGAAGAACCTGAAATTCCTCTTATTCCAACCGAAGAGCCCCGTTACTGTCCTGCCTGCGGCACACGGGTGGCCGCCAAAGCCACAACGTGCTTGATGTGCGGGGCTCCGCTCGTTGAAGAAGGCGCTCCGGAGGAAAATGTCCAACGGGGATTACCCGGTTGGGCCAGAGCCTTGATCGTCGTCGTGCTGGCGCTGGCGATACTGGCGGCAGGAGGCTTTGGGCTCTACACGCTGCTGACCGCCGAGCCCGAACCCGTGGCTCCCACACTCACTCCCACCCGCACTCCTACCGCCACACCATCCCCCACACCTACGCATACCCCTACTGTCACACCCACCCCAACCCCCATCCCGCCGCGTGTCCATCAGGTGCAGGAGGGGGAGACGCTCGTCGTTATCGCCGCCGCCTACGACACTACCGTTGAGGAGATCCTGGCTTTGAACCCGGACGTGGAGCCGGAACTGCTCCAAGTGGGGCAACTTCTGCTCATTCCGGCTGCGACGCCCATGCCTGGACCCACCAGCACACCGGAACCGGGCGTTCCTACCCCCACGCCAGGCGACTTTATCATCCATGTCGTCGCGCCGGGTGAGACACTTATCTCCATCGCCGAAGAGTACGAGGTCTCAGTACCACTTATCCGTGCTGCCAACGACCTGCCCCCCGGCGACGATACCATTCGCGTCAACCAGTCGCTTGTCATCCCGGTGGGCACTCCGGTGCCCAGCCCCACGCCGACCGTAGATCCCAATGCCACGCCCACCCCTGTGCCGCCTTACTCGGCTCCTCCGCTCCTCAGCCCGCCCGACGGCGCGGTATTTGTGGGAGACGACGAGCCTATTCTACTACAATGGGCCTCGGTGAGCATACTGCATGACGATGAGTGGTATGAACTAACCCTCTCCCAACTGCCCAGCGGCGTGATATCGGCCACAGTCCATACCCGTGCCACCGCCTGGCGTGTCCCTATCGAACTGTTACTGACCACGCACGCCGACGTGCGCGAGTTCCGCTGGCAGGTACAGGTCGTGCGTGAAGCGCGCGACAAGGACGGCGCATTGGTCTACGAGAAAGCAGGCGCTCCTAGCCAGGTACGCACCTTCATCTGGCTGGAGCCCACTCCCACGCCGAGCCTCACTCCCACTCCGGCTCCCTGATCTTGCCACTGATTTCGCATCCAATACGAGGCACGCATCGGTGAGGTATGGCGGCCAATCGTGCGGTACGACACCGCCCATGGACGCCCCCACAAGGATATCCTCCACCCGGACGGGACGCAGGACAAAGTGGAGTTCTATGGCTATTCCAGATTGGTCAACCCACGCCTGACCACGCGTCCATCGCTCCCGCTCGCCACCGCTTAGAAAATACCATTCCTGATAGGGTCTGCTAAAAACACCAGCGCCGCTCTCTCGAGCGGCGCTGGTGTTTGCTCCGTCCTGCGCTCCAGGCATCCTGCCAGCCTTTACGCCACAAGCAACACGTTTGACGTTTCACGCGCCCTCTATACGCTATCTTGCCAGGGATTAATCTCCCCCCGCAGGAAACGATCTATGTCAGCAGCGGCGCGCTTGCCGGCCCCCATCGCGCTGATGACCGTTGCCGCGCCGGTGACCACGTCCCCACCGGCCCATACCCGTGGCTTCGTCGTCCGCCCCGTCTCCTGGTCGGCGACCACCGTGCCCCACTTCGTCCGCTCCAGCCCACCGGCTTCGTTGAAGACCAGTGGATTGGGCCGCGTTCCCAGCGCCATGATGACCATATCCACGTCCATATCGAATTCGGAGCCTTCGATGGGGATGGGACGCCGTCGGCCGCTCTCGTCGGGCTCGCCCAGTTCCATGCGGATGCAGCGCATACCGCATACGTTGCCGTGCTCGTCACCGTAAATCTCCACCGGGTTGGTCAGGAAGTCGAAGATGACCCCTTCCTCCTCGGCGTGGTGCACCTCCTCGGCGCGGGCCGGCACCTCGACCCGCGAGCGCCGGTAGACGATGTGCACCTCGCCCGGCTCCTCTCCCGTCTCCTGGGCGCGCAGCGCCTGCAAGCGCAGGCTGCAACGGGCCGAGTCCATCGCCACATTCCCAGCACCGATCACGGCCACGCGCCTGCCGACTTTGACAGGCGTATCGTACTCCGGGAAAAGGTAGCCCTTCATCAGATTGACCCGCGTCAGGAATTCGTTAGCCGAAAGAACGCCGTTGTAGTTGATGCCGGGGATACGCAGGAACGTCGGCAGCCCCGCGCCGGTCCCTAGGAAGACGGCGTCGAAGCCTTGCTCGCCGAGTAACTCATCAATCGTGTACAGCCGCCCGATCACCGCGTCCGGGTGTACCTTGATACCCAGACACTCGGCGGCGTAGTCAATCTCGGCGTACACCACGCGCTTGGGCAGGCGGAACTCCGGGATGCCGTAGACGAGCACACCGCCGGGCTTGTGCAGCGATTCAAAAATCGTCACCTCGTGCCCCAGCCGCCCCAGGTCTACAGCGCAAGTAAGCCCGGCCGGGCCGGAGCCGACGATGGCGACACGCTTGCCCGTCGGCGTGGCGCGCTCGAGTGGGTAGACGTGGTGCTCCAATTCGTAGTCCCCTACGAACCGCTCCAGCCGGCCGATCGCCACCGGCTCGCCTTTCTTGCCCAGCACGCACCTGGCTTCGCACTGCGTCTCCTGCGGGCAGACCCGGCCGCAGATGGCGGGTAGATTGTTCTTCTCTTTCATCGCCCGTACTGCGCCCTCTATGTCTCCCTGGCGCAGTGCCAGAATGAATTCGGGAATGAGGACGCCTACCGGACAACCCTCGACACAATGCGGTTTGGCGCATTGCAGGCAGCGTTCTGCCTCCTGCCGCGCCAATTCCGGAGTGAAGCCGAGTGCCACCTCGTCGAAGTTGGCCCGCCGGGCGAGCGGATCCTGCCTGGGCATCGTCTGGCGGGGAACCCGCAGCCGTTCTCTATTGGTTAATTCAGCCACTTGTTCTCTCCTTGTTCTGAATTACGCGCCGGCGGCGGTCAGTTGTGCCTCCAACTGGCACTGATGCCGCCAGCGCTCGACTGCCAGTTTCTCCTCCTCCAGGTAGAACCGTTGCCGTGCCAACAGCAGATCCCAGTCCACCTGGTGAGCGTCGAATTCGGGTCCATCCACGCACACGAACTTCGCACCGTCGGTCAACTGCACTCGACAGCCGCCGCACATACCCGTCCCGTCAATCATAATCGTGTTCAGACTGACGATGGTCTTCACGCCGAAGGGCTTCGTCGTCAGGGCGCAGAACTTCATCATGATCGCCGGCCCGATGGCCCACACGCGGGCGATCTCCCCGTCGCGTTGCTCCAGCAATTCCCTGAGCGGCTCGGTGACCAACGCCTTGCGCCCGTAGGAGCCGTCGTCGGTGCAGACGATCAATTCATCGCTGACCGCCCGCATCCGATCCTCCCAGAACAGGAGGTCCTTATTGCGGGCACCGATGATGGAGATGACGCGGTTCCCGGCCTCCTTAAGTGCCCGCGCGATGGGGAAGATAATGGCAATACTCGTCCCACCGCCCACGCAGACCACTGTCCCGTAGTTCTCGATCTCCGTCGGGTGCCCCAGTGGTCCGGTGAAAGTGGCCAACTCGTCCCCTGGTTCGAGCGTCCCCAGGTGCATTGTCGTCTTGCCGACTTCCTGGAAGATGATCGTCACGGTGCCCGCCTCCCGATCGTAGTCGGCGATGGTGAGCGGGATACGCTCTCCGCGCTCGTCAATGCGCACGATGACGAACTGCCCCGGCCGCGCCTTGCGTGCCACCTCCGGCGCGGCGATGACCATTAACTTGGTGACCTCGCTGAGCGCTTCTTTGTGCAAGATTCTGTACACAGGCAACCTCCTTTTGCGATTCAGATCCTCGCGGACCTCAAGAGCATTGGGTACGCACCTTGCGCTTCGCGCTAAAGGATACTTCAATGTCGCCCGATAGTCAAGTGGCAGCACCCCACCTGCTCGGCCTTTCCCATCTTCCGGCCCTTTCATTTGGGTGTGGCTAAAATCGGTCGGACGTCCGGCTTCAGCCGGAAAATCCCCGCTGAAGCGGGGCCTCCGGCCTCTTCTCCCCACGAATTTTAGCCAGACTCCCTTCATTTGACTTCCCGTTCTTCTGATGCTACAATTACGCTGAAAACAGGACTGGAACAGCGCATGGCCCGCGTGGCAACCGATTACACGGTTGATGAACTGATCTCCGTATGTATCGCCCGCCAAGTGGCCGACGGCGACGTTCTCGCACAGGGAATCGCCACGCCGTTGGTTATGGCGGGCTATTTGCTGGCTAAACTCACCCACGCGCCCCACGTTTCTTTCGCCTCGGCCATCGGCAATGCGCTGGTGGATGCGCCCTGCACCGTCGGGTTG
>QMOC01000297.1 GCA_003648085.1 Chloroflexota bacterium | reverse complement strand
GCTTTGAACGACTGAAGTCGTTACTACAAGCAAAATCGCCGGAGTCCTGCTTTGGATTTCACTGACCATTGCCCGGAACTTGAGTTACCGGGCAGATGTAGTATAATCGTCGAGTGGAATGATGATTGAGGTTGGCGGGCTCTCTGGGAATTGCCGTGGTGGGCGCACCGGAGGCCCTAACTTGTTCGGGTTTGCCGACGGGCAACCCCAACAAGTTAGGGCATCCGAATCCCGGCCACGGGAAATCCCAAAGATCTATATGATTGAATTGACTACATCTTCTCTCTGCACGGCTTAAGTACAATATTTCCTATGGCTTTAAGGTCGCTCCCTCACGCCTTGCTGGTCGTCATCGTCGCCCTCTATGCCGCGATTGGCGTTCTTTACGCCGCTCTCACCCCCGCCTGGCAGGTCCCCGATGAGCCCGCCCACTATAACTACATCCGCGCACTGGCCGAATGCCGTGGCTTCCCAATCCTGGAGCCAGGGGACTACAACCAGGAATTACTGAGCCAACTCACCTCCCAACGCTTCCCGCCGGAACTTCCCCTCGAACCACTGGAGTACGAGGACCACCAGCCACCACTCTACTATCTGCTGGCAACGCCGGTCTATCTGCTCTTCGGTGGCGCGATGCTCCCGCTGCGGCTGCTTTCGGTGCTGTTTGGAGCCGCGCTACTGCTGGTTGCTTTCGGGGTTGTGAGGACGATTTTCCCCACGCGGCCTGAATTAGCGCTGATGGTTGCCGCCTTCATCGCTTTCATCCCCCAACACGTGGCTATGACCGCCGGGGTTAACAACGACGCGCTGACGGAACTGGTGATGGGTGGCACGCTGTGGGCACTGGTGGTTTACGTCGGCAGGGGCCGTGACCGGCCGTGGCCCATCGGGTTGCTCCTGGCGGTAGCGCTGCTGACCAAGATCACGGCCTACGTCGTTGTGGGGGTGGCTGTGGTCGCAGTGCTAATCCGCTGGCGACGGGAGCGCCGGACATGGGGATGGGCGGTGGGACAACTGGCCTGGATGCTCGTCCCGGCGGTGCTACTTTCCGCTCCCTGGTTCATCCGCAACGGGCTCACCTACGGCTGGCGTGATCCGACAGGACTGGCACGACACGATGTAGTCGTCGAAGGACAGCCACGCTCCTCCGAGTGGCTGGCACTCTACGGCTGGGGCGGGCTTTTGGGCCGCATGGCCCGCACGACCTTCCAGAGTTTCTGGGGGCAGTTTGGCTGGATGGCCGTACCGCTCCCCCCCCGCATCTACCATGCCCTGGCTTTGCTCTCTACCCTTCTGATCGCCGGCTTCATCGCCTGGCTCATCCGACAGCACCATCCCTCTCAATTTACCAATTTACCAACTTACCGACTCACCAATCTCCAAGCCTCGCAACTTTTTTTACTCGCTCTTTCCGCCTTTTTTACTTTCTTCTCCTTTGTGTGGTACAATCTAACCTTCGTCCAGCACCAGGGCCGCTACCTCTTCCCGGCCCTCATTCCCATCGGGACGGCGGCTGTGTTGGGATTAGATACCCTTGCGGGAATCCTGCCACGGCGAGTGCGTCCTTGGGCGATGATTGCCCTTTTCGCCGGGCTGGCGGCGCTGGACGTATACTGTCTGTTTAAGTTCATCATCCCGTTTCTGGCGAGGTGACCGATGGACGAACTTGTACCCGGGTTGACAGGTGAAGTAGGGATGATCGTGACCGAAGCGGATACGGCTGCTCACTGGGGCAGTGGGCTGGTGCCCGTCCTCGGCACACCTGCGATGGTTGGGCTGATGGAGGGCGCGGCGGTGCAGGCGCTGGTGGGCCACCTCCCGCCGGGCCGGACCTCGGTGGGCGGGCGGATTGACGTCCGCCACCTGGCTCCCACGCCGGTAGGGATGCGCGTCCGCGCCCGCGCCGAACTGCTGAAAGTAGAGGGTCGCCGCTTGGTGTTCCGCGTCGAGGCGTGGGACGAGGTAGAGCGGATTGGGGAGGCCACCCACGAGCGGTTCATTGTTGACGCGGAGCGATTCATTGCACGGGCACAAACCAAAGCGCCGCCGACCGGCTGACAATCACTTGCCTATGTGCTCCATTTGCAGTATAATTATTCAAGCCGTTGGGAGTATTTGGCTAACCGTCATTCTGGTAATTCGGTGGGAGGTTGATGGGACATGCCGTTGTACGAGTATCAATGTCAGTCTTGTGGCATAAGGTTTGAACGCCGACAGCACATAGGTGACGAACCGGTGAGAGTCTGCCCGGAGTGCGGAGGCGAGGTGCGTCGCCTGATCCAACCCGTGGGCATCATCTTCAAAGGCTCCGGCTTCTACGTCACGGATAATCGCGCTAAATCATCCACCTCGGGGTCAGGAAGCACCAAGAAGCCACCGAAAACTTCGGAGGATAGCGGGTCTTCCGACAAGAAAGGCGCGAAGAGCGACTAGCCGATTTCGTGTGTAGACAAACGGGCGTGGCTAAGCAGCCACGCCCGTTTTCTTTCCTCCAATTGGCCCACTACAACTGAAATTCTCCGCTGGCGCGGATGATCTTCTGGCTGTAGCCGGTCACATAGGTGAGCAGTTTCTCCTTCAGTTTACGCCATTCATCTGATACGAGGACACGTTGCAAGTTCTCCAGGTTTTCCGCAATGCCACCTGTGATGATCTGTGGGCGATCACCGTAAGCGGTGTACCAGGCATCGGTGAGGCGAATGCCACATTCAGCCAATCCTGGCCCAAACTCCTGCACGATAAACTCGAAGTACTCGTCCTCGTAGCCAGGGCGGATGTTCCAAGACATCAGGAGTTTAAACATCAGGTTATCTCCGCCTCCGGCGATCATTTACGGGCATCCCAAGGTGGTCATCGCTTGCTCGCCCTGGATGCGCCAGTTCGCCGGTGGGTTCAAGGCCAGGAAGTGGCTGTACGCCTCGCAAGCGTTCTCCACGTCGCCGCTCTGGGCGTAGGCCGTTCCTAGCGCGTAGTATGCCTCTGGCGAATCCGGTACTTGCTCGATGGCTTGCTGCAGTATCTCGATGGCGGTTGCATACTCTCCCTGCTGGATGTAGACGTTCCCCATACCAATGAGTGCCTCGGGCATATTCTCCTTCAACTCCAGCGCAGCCTTGAACTCGGTGGTGGCCTGCTCCAGGAGTTGCGGATCAGGCGGGGCTGTGGGATCGGTCCCCGAGAGCGCAAGGACGAGATAGGTAGCGCCAAGTTGATAGTGCGTATCGGGATCGTCGGGGTCCAACTCCAGAGCAGCCTTGAACTCAGTGACTGCAGCACGGGGGTCCTGCAACTGGAAGTAGGTCACACCCAAATTGTGATGCGCGGCGGCGTTGTCGGGATCGAGTTCCAGCACTGTGCGGAACTCATCGGCCGCTTTCATCAGGTCGCCCGTCTGGTTGTAAGCCTGCCCCAAGAGGAAATGAGCCTTGCTGTTATCCGGATCCGCCTCGACAGCGGCTTTCAGGTCAGTGATGGCTTCATTGTATTCATCTGCTTCCAAATGGGCGCGGCCCGACTTCAGCAAGTCGTCCACGTTTGCCGCCCCCCCCTGGCAGGCGACCAGTACGAGCACGAGCAGTGCAGCGACAAATACAAGGGACTTACGCATCTCATCCTCCGTTACGTTGCCTGGGTTTTAGAACGACGACCTGCGTTTCCTCCGGCAGGCTGGTCCGGCTGATCTTCAGTGTGTCCTGGCGATCCACTTTCTCCAGCCCCATCTCTTTCAGGAAGCGCCCCAGGGTGCCGAGGCCGGCTTTCAGCCCTCGCACCTTGTAGTGCATTGGAATGACGATGGATGGTTCGAAGAGGCTGATGACCTCGGAGGCTCGGGCAGGCGTGAGACTGCCGCCGCCTCCTACGGGCACCAGCAGGATGTTCACGGTGCCCAGGTTCTCCACCTGGGACTGGGTAGGCACGTGCCCCAGTCGCCCCAGGTGACACACGGTCAGGCCACTGAAGTCGAAGGTGAAGACGGTATTCAGGCCGCGCAGTGCTCCACGCTTGCCATCGGCGAAGGTGGCGATGCCGGTGATGAACACACCGCCGATTTCGTACTCACCGGGGCCGCCCAGGAGTTTGAAAGGCCCCCGCACACCGGATGTGTAGCGGCATTGGGGATCGTCGTAACTTACGCTGACGACATCAGCGCGGATACGAGGGAGAATGAGACCGATGTCGGGCGGGTAGGGATCGGTCACGACAGTTGCCAAGCCTCGTTCGCTCAGCCGGAAACAAGTCTGTCCGTACCAGGTGATTTCCATGCGTGAAACGTGAAGCGTAAAACGTAAAACTCAGCGCACCACGATGCTCAGCACAGTGGTCAAGATTCCTAAGAAGGCCACTGCCGCCAGTGCCCAGTTGCGGAAACGAACGTTCATCTCATCCAGGCGTGTCTCCAGGCGATCGAACCGCTGATC
>QMOC01000296.1 GCA_003648085.1 Chloroflexota bacterium | reverse complement strand
TAGTAGAAGGTGATGAGCAGCGATTTGAATAAGTCTTCGTCGCCATGGGCCAGCATATCCGGAAACCCCAGGATCAGGGCCAAGCCGCCGAAGATCAGCATCAGCGCGGACAGACCACGCAATAGGAATCCCTTTCCCGAAGTCTCGGGCTTGATGCTGCGCCATACCATCCAAGCCCCGGCCAGGAGCATCAACCCACCGATCACCCACAGGATGTCCAGGGGCTCGCCCAATGCCTTCAAGTAGTTGTCGAGGGCGATAAAGTCGCCTTTCTGGATGCGCCACTTGTGCAGACTGATGTAGAAGGCATAGCCTACGGGCAGGAGCTGGAATACGAATAGAAGCAATGTGCCAGGGGACAGGAAAAGGTAGGCTTGTATGGCCTCACGAATGCGCCGGCCACGACGCCCTGCAAAGAGACCACGATGGGGAACAGGAGTCATAGGCTGTTCAGTAGCGGCCATAATCTCCTTCCGTTGAGGGGCGCAAAAGCGAAGTTGAGTGGAGGCCCGGCTTTAGCCGGGAAACCACCGCTGAGGCAGGGCCTCCAGAGCATTTCCCGATTAAGAGAAACTGCGCTTCGTATTATAGGCTAAAAGGGGGAACTGTCAAGCGCAATGGGGTGAGTGGTGAAAATAATCGTGGCAGATGCAAAACAGGCCGGGCAAGACGCCCGGCCTGGCGCATGTAGAATTAGGGGCGTGACCACCAGGCTCCTACTCGACGAAGCCGATGTACTCTGGAGGCCAGTACGAGAACCAGGCGTGACCCACGATGCACTCGATCGGCACTGGCCCGAAACTGCGCGAGTCGTTGGAAGCGCCCCGGTTATCGCCCAGGACGAAGACGTGCAGCGGGGGGATAATCTGTGGGCCATAATTGCCCCCTCCTGGTTTGATTTTCCAAGGTTCGTCGAGCCGCTTTCCATCAATGTACACCTCCCCACGGCGCACTTCCACGGTCTCCCCGGGTAGCCCCACCACACGTTTAATCAGCATTTCTGTTTGCCCCGGCAGGTTAATGACGACGATGTCACCGCGCCGTGGGCCGTGGACAAAGCGATACGTCACTTTCTCCACCACCACCCGCTGAGAGGTGTGCAGATTCGGTTCCATGCTCTGCCCCAGCACCTGGGTGGCCTGGGCCAGGAAGAGGTTGATGACCAGGGCAATGGCGACCGCAGGGATGACCGTTTCGGCCACCTCGCGCAGTGCTTGCAGTAGCCATCGCCCCACCTGAGGCCCAGAACCACGGGGCTCCTGTTCGGCTTCGATTTTGAATTCTTCGACGCTCTCCTGTTCCTGCTCCATAGTGTTCTCTCACCGTGCTTGGTGCCTATCCGAAAAATCCGTAGTAACGACTTCAGTCGTTCCCCAAGCGGTTGAAACCGCTACTACCGACACTTTTCGGATAGGCTTTTAGCGTCGTCGGGGTGGGCGACGTCCTCTGCTATTTCCTCTGTTGCCCCGGCCTCCCCCTGGTCTATCGGCCGCCCGGGCTTGCTCCGGTGTCCACCCTTCCAGCACTGCCCGACGTGAGAGGCGGATCTTTCCCTCCGGGTCAATGTCGGTTACCATCACCATAATCTCGTCGCCGATTTGCACCACATCTTTGACGCTGTTAACGTGATAGTCGGCCAGTTGCGAAATGTGGACCATCCCGTCGGTGCCGGGCAGGATCTCGACAAATGCACCGAAATCGGTGGTGCGCACCACGCGCCCGGTATAGATGCGGCCTACCTCTGGCTCCTCGGTCAGCGCCTCGATCATGCGCTGCGCTTTCTCCGCAGCCGGGCCGCTGGTCGAAGCGATGTAGATCGTGCCATCGTCCTCGATGTCAATGCGCACGCCGCACTCTTCCTCCAGGGCGCGCACTGTCTTGCCACCTGTCCCGATGACTGCCCCTAATTTGTCGGGGTCCACGTGCAGGATGGTCATCCGGGGTGCGTAGGGCGAAAGTTCTGCCCGTGGCGCGGGGATGGTCGCCTCGATCACATCGAGAATCTGCATGCGGGCCTGGCGGGCTCGTTCCAATGCCTCCGCCAGGATGTTGTAGGAGAGGCCGGCGACCTTGACGTCCATCTGCAAGGCGGTGATCCCCTTGCGCGTGCCGGCAACCTTGAAGTCCATATCCCCGATATGGTCTTCCAACCCCAGGATGTCGGTCAGGATTTGGTAACGATTGTCCTCCATCATCAGGCCCATGGCAATACCCGCGACCGGGGCCTTGATGGGCACGCCGGCGTCCATAAGCGCCAGCGTGCTCCCGCACACGCTCGCCATCGAGGTTGAGCCGTTGGAACTGAGTACCTCGCTGACGACGCGGATGGTGTAGGGGAACGTGTCCTCGTCGGGGATCACCGGCAGCAGTGCTCGCTCGGCCAGTGCACCATGGCCAATCTCGCGTCGGCGAGGACCGCGCAGCGGGCGCGTTTCACCGGTGGAGTACGGTGGGAAGTTGTAATGATGCATATAACGCTTGGTCTCCTCCGGCGAGAGGTCATCCAGCGTTTGCTCCTCCCGAGGCGTGCCCAGGGTGGCGACGGAGAGAACCTGGGTCTCGCCACGGGTGAAGAGGCCGGAGCCGTGCGTCCGTGGCAGCAGTCCCACCTCGGCCGATAGAGGGCGGATGGTCTGGGGGTCCCGCCCATCGGCGCGGGTGCCTTCCTCGATGGTGCGCCGGCGGACGAGTTCGCGCAACACCTGATCAAAAGCCTCCCTGATGGCTCCCTCATCCCACTCCTCGCCCAAGTTCTCGATCAGTTCATCATGCAATGCCCTCAGCCGCTCGTTGCGCTCCTCTTTGCTCATTGCGCCGTAAACGGCCTCCGCCAGCCGGTCCTCCACCTGCTGGCGGACGATTTCGTCCAACTCATCGGGCAGGATGTAGGGGGTGTAGGCCCGCTTGGGTTTCCCCACCGCCTCCCGCATCTCGTTCTGGACGCGAATTACGTCCTGCATCGCCTCATAGCCACGGCGGAGTGCCTCGACGATCACCTCTTCGCTGACCTCGTTCGCCCCGGCCTCCACCATCAACAATGCCTCGGCGGTGCCGGCCAGCCGCAGGTCGAGCGTGCTGTGCTCCATCTGCGAGACAGTGGGATTGATGACCACTTCTCCGTCAATATATCCCACGCGCACGGCTCCCACCGGCCCGTTGAACGGGATGTCGGAGATGGTCAGTGCCGCCGACGCGCCGATGATGGACAGAATGTCGGCCTGGTGCTCTTCGTCCTGTGAGAGGGCAGTGACGATGACCTGCACGTCGTTGCGCAGGTCATGGGGGAAGAGGGGACGGATGGGGCGGTCGGTCAATCGTGCGGTCAGCGTGGCCGATTCGGTTGGCCGCCCCTCGCGGCGGAAGAAAGAACCTGGGATGCGGCCTGCCGCGTAGAGCCGCTCTTCGAAGTCCACAGTGAGGGGAAAGAAGTTGATCCCCTCGCGGGCGTCATGTGACATCGTTGCCGTGACGAGCAACAATGTATCACCGTAACGAACTGTGACGGCACCGCCTGCCTGTTGGGCCAGTTTCCCGGTTTCGATGGTGACGGCCTCGTCTCCCAACGTGGCGGTAAATTTATAACTATTCATTTTTAACACCTCCGTGTCCGAGGCCGGGCGCGGAGGTCAGGGACTGGGGGGTGTTTCGTAGCGCGCTGCTCGCCATCAGGCTACGCCACACTCCCCAATTCCTGTACCTGCGCCGGGCCTCTTGTGATTGTTCGATTATCGGTCAGATACGTCGAACGAGTAGATGGGTGTGTCCTCTCCCGCATCTACTCGTTCGATTGACCTTCCAGATGTACTACTTGCGCAGCCCGAGCCGCTGGATGATCTCCTTATAGCGTTCGGGGTCCTTACGGCTAAGATAGGTCAAGTGACGCCGACGTTGGCCAACCATCTTGAGCAGGCCGCGCCGCGAGTGCTCGTCGTGCTTGTGGGTCTTCAGGTGTTCTGTCAGTTGGTTGATGCGGGTGGTCAACAACGCAATCTGCACTTCCGGTGAGCCCGTATCATTGGGCGTGCGACCGTACTCTTGAATAATGGCTTCCTTTTCGTTCTTGCTCAACGGCACTGTTTCCTCCTTACCACACACAGGCGGGGCTCGCAGAACTCGACGCACCGCCCCGCCCGAATTTGTAGTGCTATTTTACCACGATTCGGCTCCATGCGCAAACCGGTACAAAGCGTGATCTGATTTTTTGATCTTATCTGCGAAAATCTGCGTGAATCTGCGTCCGATTCTGAGTTCGGCGGGGTGGCCGAATAGTCACAACATGAGATGTAAAATGTGATCTCGCCTTGCGCATTGCCTTTTACGCATCACGTTTCATGTTTGTGGTCCTTCCCAAATTGCGGTAGAATGACGCGGCTTTGTGAGGGCTGCGGGCCGGGAGGCGCTACGTGATCGAGACTGGCAGGCGCGCACCAGGTGGGAGGAACGGCTTGG
>QMOC01000295.1 GCA_003648085.1 Chloroflexota bacterium | reverse complement strand
GTCAAAATCTGCGACCTCATCCTACGCGACGCCCACCAATCCCTCCTGGCCACCCGCATGCGCACCGACGACATGCTCCCCATCGCTGAGAAACTCGACCAGGTGGGCTACTGGGCAGTGGAGATGTGGGGCGGCGCGACCTTCGACTCCGCCATGCGCTTCCTGGACGAGAATCCGTGGGACCGCATCCGCCGCCTCAAGGCTGCGATGCCTAACACTCCCTTCCTGATGCTCCTGCGTGGCCAGAACATCGTCGGCTACAAGCACTACCCCGACGACGTGCTGGAGCGTTTCATCGTCCACGCCCACGCCGATGGCATTGACGTCTTCCGCATCTTCGATGCGCTCAACGACGTGCGCAATATGCGCAAAGCGATGGAGGTCGTCAAACGGGAGGGGGCCCACGTCCAGGCCTCCATTTGCTACACCATCGGCCCGCCCTACAGCATTGACTACTTCGTGGATCTGGCCCGCCAACTGGCCGATATGGGCGCCGATTCCATCTGCATCAAAGACATGGCCGGCCTCATCACCCCTTACGTCGCCTACGAACTGGTGGCACGGCTCAAGGCCGACGTTGGACTTCCGGTGCACCTCCACTCCCACTCCACCAGTGGCATGGCGACGGCGGCGCTCCTTAAGGCTATTGAGGCCGGAGTGGACATTGTGGACACCGCCATCTCCGCCCTTTCGGGGGTGACATCCCATCCGCCGACCGAGTCCATCGTGGCGATACTCCAGGGCACCGAGCGGGACACAGGCTTCGACCTCAACCTGCTGGCCGAGATCGCCGCCTACTTCGCCGAGGTGCGCAAGAAGTACGCCCGCTTCGAAAGCGGGATGAAAACCGCGGACGTGCGCGTCCTGCAATATCAGATTCCGGGCGGCATGCTCTCCAACCTGGTCTCCCAACTACGAGCGCAAAACGCCGAGGACAAGTACGAGGAGGTGCTGGCGGAGGTGCCCCGCGTGCGGGCGGAACTGGGCTACCCACCGTTGGTCACGCCGTCCAGCCAACTGGTCGGCACACAAGCCACACTCAACGTCGTGTTGGGGGAGCGGTACAAAATCATCCCCGAGGAGGTACGGCAATACATCCGGGGCTACTACGGTCGCCCGCCCGCTCCGATTGACCCCGAGGTGAAACGGCTGGCCATCGGTGACGAGGAGCCCATTGACTGCCGCCCCGCCGACCTGATCCCGCCGGGGATGGAGAAAGCGCGAGAGGAGATCGGTGACCTCGCGCGGGACGAGGAGGACGTCATCTCATACGCTCTCTTCCCCCAGGTGGCGCGTCCCTTCCTGGAGCGACGTGCCCGGGGTGGTGATGGCAAGGAGCCGGTGGTGGCCGCCATCGCCGGGCTGCTGCTCAAGCGGCTGGAGGAGCAGGCCGCCGCGATCCCCCCTGCCGGCCCTGCCGTCTCCCCGTGGAAGACCGCCTGGCGGCCGGGAGCGGGCCGCTGGACCGGGTTGATTGATGGTGCAGGAGGGATGCGATGAAGCGAGAATTCACTCTTACACTGGACAACATCGAGTATCCTATCGTCGCCGATGGCGGCACCATCACCGTCAACGGTCGCCCTTTCAGCGTCGAGGTCACCGACGATGGCACGGTGCTGGTGGACGGCATCGCCTACGACGTCGCGCTGGAAGGAGAGACGGCGACCGTGGGCGGGAAGTCCTACACAGTGCAGATCAGTGGGCTGGCGATGACGGCGGCCGCTCCCACTCCCACCCCATCCGGCCCAGCCGCCCCCGCCGCAGTTGAGGCCGGCGCCGGCGCGGTCCTCGCCATTATGCCGGGCAAGATCGTCCGCGTGATGGTGAAGCCGGGCCAGCAGGTCAAAGAGGGTGACCCCGTCTGCGTGCTGGAGGCGATGAAGATGGAGAACGAACTCCACGCCCGTCAGAGCGGCACCGTGCGCGCAGTGCACGTGAAGCCGGGGGACGACGTGGAGAAGGATCAGGTATTGGTGGAGATTGAGTGAGCCTCGTTCGTCGGGTTGAGACACCTCGTAGGGTGCCTGCGTTTCCAACAACCTGAGTTGCCGCGTTCGGCTGAGGCTTCCGTTTTTCCTAGCCGGTCATTCTGCACCAATTCCTCCGCCCACCAGGAATTCTCCGGCTCGAGCCAGGGATAACGATCTCTCAGGCCCAAGTGCAGCCAGAGGTAGAAAAAATCCGCCAGTTCAGAGTAGGCCACGTTGTCAAAATAGGGGGGGCGGTGATCACCGCCCCCCCTATTTTGACAACGTGGCCTACTCTGAACTGGCGGATTTTTTCTACCTCTGGCTGCACTTGGGCCTGAGAGATCGTTATCCCTGGCTCGAGCCGGAGAATTCCTGGTGGGCGGAGGAATTGGTGCAGAATGACCGGCTAGGAAAAACGGAAGCCTCAGCCGAACGCGGCAACTCAGGTTGTTGGAAACGCAGGCACCCTACGAGGTGTCTCAACCCGACGAACGAGGCTCACTCAATCTCCACCAATACCTGATCCTTCTCCACGTCGTCCCCCGGCTTCACGTGCACTGCGCGCACGGTGCCGCTCTGACGGGCGTGGAGTTCGTTCTCCATCTTCATCGCCTCCAGCACGCAGACGGGGTCACCCTCTTTGACCTGCTGGCCCGGCTTCACCATCACGCGGACGATCTTGCCCGGCATAATGGCGAGGACCGCGCCGGCGCCGGCCTCAACTGCGGCGGGGGCGGCTGGGCCGGATGGGGTGGGAGTGGGAGCGGCCGCCGTCATCGCCAGCCCACTGATCTGCACTGTGTAGGACTTCCCGCCCACGGTCGCCGTCTCTCCTTCCAGCGCGACGTCGTAGGCGATGCCGTCCACCAGCACCGTGCCATCGTCGGTGACCTCGACGCTGAAAGGGCGACCGTTGACGGTGATGGTGCCGCCATCGGCGACGATAGGATACTCGATGTTGTCCAGTGTAAGAGTGAATTCTCGCTTCATCGCATCCCTCCTGCACCATCAATCAACCCGGTCCAGCGGCCCGCTCCCGGCCGCCAGGCGGTCTTCCACGGGGAGACGGCAGGGCCGGCAGGGGGGATCGCGGCGGCCTGCTCCTCCAGCCGCTTGAGCAGCAGCCCGGCGATGGCGGCCACCACCGGCTCCTTGCCATCACCACCCCGGGCACGTCGCTCCAGGAAGGGACGCGCCACCTGGGGGAAGAGAGCGTATGAGATGACGTCCTCCTCGTCCCGCGCGAGGTCACCGATCTCCTCTCGCGCTTTCTCCATCCCCGGCGGGATCAGGTCGGCGGGGCGGCAGTCAATGGGCTCCTCGTCACCGATGGCCAGCCGTTTCACCTCGGGGTCAATCGGAGCGGGCGGGCGACCGTAGTAGCCCCGGATGTATTGCCGTACCTCCTCGGGGATGATTTTGTACCGCTCCCCCAACACGACGTTGAGTGTGGCTTGTGTGCCGACCAGTTGGCTGGACGGCGTGACCAACGGTGGGTAGCCCAGTTCCGCCCGCACGCGGGGCACCTCCGCCAGCACCTCCTCGTACTTGTCCTCGGCGTTTTGCGCTCGTAGTTGGGAGACCAGGTTGGAGAGCATGCCGCCCGGAATCTGATATTGCAGGACGCGCACGTCCGCGGTTTTCATCCCGCTTTCGAAGCGGGCGTACTTCTTGCGCACCTCGGCGAAGTAGGCGGCGATCTCGGCCAGCAGGTTGAGGTCGAAGCCTGTGTCCCGCTCGGTGCCCTGGAGTATCGCCACGATGGACTCGGTCGGCGGATGGGATGTCACCCCCGAAAGGGCGGAGATGGCGGTGTCCACAATGTCCACTCCGGCCTCAATAGCCTTAAGGAGCGCCGCCGTCGCCATGCCACTGGTGGAGTGGGAGTGGAGGTGCACCGGAAGTCCAACGTCGGCCTTGAGCCGTGCCACCAGTTCGTAGGCGACGTAAGGGGTGATGAGGCCGGCCATGTCTTTGATGCAGATGGAATCGGCGCCCATATCGGCCAGTTGGCGGGCCAGATCCACGAAGTAGTCAATGCTGTAGGGCGGGCCGATGGTGTAGCAAATGGAGGCCTGGACGTGGGCCCCCTCCCGTTTGACGACCTCCATCGCTTTGCGCATATTGCGCACGTCGTTGAGCGCATCGAAGATGCGGAAGACGTCAATGCCATCGGCGTGGGCGTGGACGATGAAACGCTCCAGCACGTCGTCGGGGTAGTGCTTGTAGCCGACGATGTTCTGGCCACGCAGGAGCATCAGGAAGGGAGTGTTAGGCATCGCAGCCTTGAGGCGGCGGATGCGGTCCCACGGATTCTCGTCCAGGAAGCGCATGGCGGAGTCGAAGGTCGCGCCGCCCCACATCTCCACTGCCCAGTAGCCCACCTGGTCGAGTTTCTCAGCGATGGGGAGCATGTCGTCGGTGCGCATGCGGGTGGCCAGGAGGGATTGGTGGGCGTCGCGTAGGATGAGGTCGCAGATTTTGAC
>QMOC01000294.1 GCA_003648085.1 Chloroflexota bacterium | reverse complement strand
GCGCCCGACGAGTCGGGCTTACGCCGCAACACAGCAGGAAAACGGTCTTTGCGGCAAGTAAGGGGGATTGATCCCCCGCTGCTCTGTAGCCCGGCGACTTCATCGCTGGGCGGCGGTGTGCAGCAGACATCAAAGTGTCACCTATTTTCGCCTGTAATTGAACCATCCCTTTCTGTACAAGAAAATTCACCGCGGAGACGCAGAGAGCACAGAGAGAAAGCGGGAAAAAGGAGAAGAAAACTCCGTGTCCTCTGTGTCTCAGTGGTAAAGTTTTGACTCCGGCTTGCCCGGGTTAGGAGAGCAGTAAGTGAATTCTGGTCAATATCAGGGTAGAGCGTTCACCTTCACTAGAGGAATCGCCGTGGTCGGCCAATGGGCGCTGGGCCTGCTTATTCTCGTCATTGTCGTGCTCCTGCTTAGCCAGGAGCGGTTGGCGGTTGGGACGGCGCCGGTCAGACCAGGCCGATGGTGAATGCCAAGGAACGAGTAGAAGCCGCCCAACCGGGCGGCTTTTTTTATAGGCCGTTCCACAAGCGGCAGAGAGGAGGAGAGATGAGACGGACAGGAGCACAGATCGTCTGGGAGATGATGAAGCGGGAAGGGGTAGAGGTGGCCTTCGGCATCCCCGGCGGGGCCATTATGGACGTGTATCACCCGCGCCAGGAGTATGGCATCCGCCACGTCCTTATGCGCCACGAGCAGTGCGCGGCCCACGCCGCCGACGGCTACGCCCGCGCCTCGGGACGAGTGGGGGTGGCTATGGCCACCTCCGGGCCGGGGGCTACCAACCTGGTCACCGGTATCGCCACGGCGATGATGGATTCCTCACCCATCGTCTGTATCACGGGGCAGGTGCCCACCCCGCTGATCGGCTCCGATGCCTTTCAGGAGACGGACATCACCGGCATCACGCTGCCCATCACCAAGCACAACTACCTGGTGACCGACGTGGACGAATTGGCCTACACGATCCACGAGGCGTTCTACATCGCTCGCAGCGGTCGGCCCGGGCCGGTGCTCATTGACATACCCAAAGACGTCCAGCGGGCCGAGACCGACTTTGTGCCACCTGAGGGGGAGATCAGGCTGCCCGGGTATCGGCCCGTCGGACAGGGCGACCCAGAGGCTGTGCGCCAGGCCGCCGACCTGATCAACAGCGCACAACGCCCCGTCATCCTCGCCGGGCACGGTGTTCTGATGTCGGGCGCGGTGGACGCACTGCGGGCCTTCGCCGAAAAGACGGATACCCCGGTTGCCCTGACGTTGCTGGGCAAGGGCGGGTTCCCCGCATCTCACCCTCTGGCTCTGGGGATGATGGGGATGCACGGTGAGGCCTTCGTCAACCAGGCCATCCAGGAGGCGGATTTGCTCCTGGCTTTCGGCATGCGCTTCGACGACCGCGTGACGGGGAAGTTGGAGCATTACGCCCCCAAAGCCCGCAAGGTTCACGTGGACTTAGACGCGGCCGAACTGAACAAGATCGTGCAGGTAGACGTGGCAATTCTGGGGGACCTGCGCCAGGTGCTGGAACAACTTCTGCCTCTGGTGGAGCGGACCTCCCATTGGGAGTGGCGAGGGCAGATTGACCGCTGGCGAGAGGAAAGCCGGGCCAGGGACATCGTGAACCGGCCCAGCAATGGCCATGTCCTGCCTCCCCAGGTCGTCAACGCTCTGTGGGAGGCGACCGAGGGGCGGGCGATCCTGGTCACCGACGTTGGCCAGCACCAGATGTGGGCGGCCCAGTACTATCATCTCGACCGGCCTCACACCATCATCACCCCCGGGGGGCTGGGGACGATGGGCTTCGGGCTGCCGGCGGCCATCGGGGCCCAGGTGGCCCGGCCCGACAGGGAGGTCTGGGCCGTTGTGGGTGATGGCGGCTTCCAGATGACCCTGCAGGAGTTGGCCACCGTGGTCCAGGAGCAGTTGCCCTTGCGCATCGCCCTGTTCAACAACGGTTACCTGGGGATGGTGCGCCAGTGGCAGGAACTCTTCTACGGGCGGCGGTACGAGTCCACCGGTCTGCTCAACCCCGACTTCGTCCGGCTGGTGGAGGCTTATGGTGTTCGCGGTTGGCGGGTCACCGATCCGGAGGAGATTCGCCCGGCTATCGCCGAGGCCCGCAGTCACCCCGGCCCCGCTTTCGTCGAGTTCCAGGTCGCTCAGGAGGGCGATGACGGTAACGTCTATCCGATGGTGCCGGCCGGCGCGGCCCTGCACGAGATGATCCGTCGCCCCATGCCGGTCGTTGAAGCCCGGTAACAGTGAGGAGGTCGAAGATGAAAAATACGCTAATTGCCCTGGTGGAGGATAAACCCGGTGTGCTGAACCGGGTGGCCAGTCTCTTTCGACGACGGGCCTTCAATATCGAGAGCCTGACCGTCGGCCACACCGAGCAGCCGGGCGTCTCCAGGATGACCATCGTCGTGGATAGTGCCCGCACCGACGTGCGACAGGTTACTCAGCATCTGTACAAGTTGGTCAACGTCATCCAGGTCGAGGATGTGACCGAGCGACCGTCGGTGATGCGCGATCTGGCTCTCATCAAGGTGCGGGCCAACGGCGGCGCGCGGTCGGAGGTGATGCAACTGGTGGAGACTTTCCGGGCGCGGGTGGTGGACGTGGGCCTGGAGACGCTGATGGTCGAGGTGACCGGCACCGAGGAGAAGATAGACGGTCTGGTGGAGGTGCTCCGACCGTTCGGTATCGTTGAGATGGTGCGCACCGGCCGGGTGGCGATGGTGCGTGGGGGCAATGGACAGTGACGAATGACGAATGACAAATGAGCAAATGAGCAAATGACAAATGGGTAAATGGCAGATGAACTTAAGGAGGGTGAGCAATGGCGAAGATTGATTTTGGAGGGGTTGTCGAGGAAGTCGTCACGCGGGACGAGTTTCCTCTGGAAAAGGCGCGTGAGGTTCTGAAGGACGAGGTCGTCGCCGTCCTGGGTTACGGTGTGCAGGGGCCGGCTCAGGCCCTCAATATGAGGGACAACGGCATCAACGTCATCGTGGGGGGGTCGCCGGAGCGCAAGCGTTCCTGGGAGAAGGCGCTGCAGGATGGATGGGAGCCCGGCAAGACGCTCTTCTCCTTCGAGGAGGCCGTGGAGCGGGGCACGATCATTCAATACCTGGTCTCCGATGCCGCCCAGATGATCCTCTGGCCCAGGATCAAGCCCCATTTGAAGGAGGGGGACGCGCTGTATTTCTCGCACGGATTTGCCATCGTGTACAACGATCAGACGGGCGTCGTTCCACCGGAGTTTGTGGACGTGATTATGGTGGCGCCCAAAGGGTCGGGAAGGAGCGTGCGGGCCAATTTCCTCGCTGGCAGCGGCATCAACTCCAGTTACGCCGTGTATCAGGATTACACGGGCCGGGCGACGGAACGGACGCTCGCCGTCGGCATTGCCATCGGTTCGGGTTATCTTTTCCCCACCACCTTTCAGAACGAGGTGTACAGCGATCTGACGGGGGAGCGAGGAGTGCTGATGGGTGCGCTGACAGGCATCATGGAGGCGCAGTACAACGTGCTCCGCGAGCACGGCCACAGCCCCAGCGAGGCGTTCAACGAGACCGTCGAGGAACTGACCCAGAGCCTGATTCGGCTGGTGGGCGAGAACGGGATGGACTGGATGTACGCCAATTGCAGCACGACGGCGCAGCGGGGTGCGCTCGACTGGCGCCACAGGTTCCGCGAGGCGGTCGCCCCCGTCTTCGACGAACTGTACCAAAGCGTCGTCTCCGGTGAGGAAACGCGCATCGTCCTCGCGGCCAACAGTGCGTCCGACTACAAGGAGAAGTTGGAGACCGCACTACGCCAGATGCGGGAATCGGAGATGTGGCAGACGGGCGCGGCCGTGCGTGCGCTCCGGCCGGAAAACTGGGGGAAGGGCGAATCTCAAATCCCAAAGCCCAAAGCCCAATGACCAATTGAGGCGATGGCTCACGGGAGGATGATCAGTATGGACGAGAGTGGGGTTCGCGCTCAAGATACCGTCAGGATTTTCGACACCACGCTCCGGGATGGGGAGCAGTCGCCCGGGGCGGCGCTGAACGTGGACGAGAAACTGGAGATTGCCCGTGCTCTGGAAGAGATGGGCGTTGACATCATCGAGGCGGGGTTCCCCATCTCCTCACCGGGCGACTTCCGGGCCGTGCAGCGCATCTCGCAGGAGATTCGCGGCTGCGTCATCTGCGGCCTGACGCGGGCCGACCGGAAGGACATTGACGCGGCGGCCGAGGCCCTTAAAGACGCCGCCCACCCCCGCATCCACACCGGGCTCGGCGTCTCCGACGTTCACATCCGCTACAAACTGCGCACCACCCGCGAAGAGGCGCTGGAGCGGGGCGTAGACGCGGTCAAGTACGCCAAGAGGTTTGTGGATGACGTGCAGTACTATGCCGAAGACGCCGGTCGCGCCGACCCGGAGTACCTCTACCGCGTGCTGGAGGC
>QMOC01000293.1 GCA_003648085.1 Chloroflexota bacterium | reverse complement strand
GATCCCATCGTCTCTGAGATCTGCCAGGCGCTCCCTGGCCAATTGGATCTGGCCGGCGTCAACGTCGCTCGCTATCATCCGGGCCTGGTATTGCTCTACCAATATGCGCGTGCCTATCCCCTGGCCACAGCCGATCTCAAGACCCTGGGGCCGGTCGGGCAGTGAGAGAGCATCGAACAGGGATAACGCCTCCCTCCTCCTGGCCTCGCCTTGCTTCGGCCTGTTGACGAACAGTAAATCCAGACGCTCAATGATGTTCATTGTTGCCCTCCGCTGAACCTCCTGAACCTCCCGTAGGCTGGCGACCTGCGGGATGGTTACTCGAGAGCGGTTTTTCCACCAGGAAGTAACCCATTATGTCACGGAAACCGGACCGCAGGTTGACGAATCCGGCCCTCTCCAGAAGGCTGATGCATTGCCTCCTGGTCAGGAATTTCCAGGCCATCCCCGGGGAGAGGATAAGCGTTCCCAGATTGCGCAACGTCTCCATCAGCAGGAACCTGCCGCCGGGACGGAGGACCCTGTGGATTTCAGAAAGCGCTTTCAGCCTGACCTCGTCGCTCCAGAAGGCAAGGAGCACGCCTCCCGAGGTCACGAGATCAAAAGTGTCGTCGGGGAAAGGGATGTCGAGGACGTCACCCGTTTGGAACTCCACCCTGTCCCGCACGCCCTCGATCTCCGCATTCCGGTATGCGCGTTGGGTTGAAGCATTGGCTATGTCCAGCCGGTCCCAGATGTCAATGCCGACCACCTTTCCTTCCTTGAGCAGTTTGGCCACGCCGATGGTCACCTTGCCCAGGCCACAGCCTACATCCAGGACATACTCATCGCCCTGCAAATCCAGTATCCAGGACAGGTCGTAGGACTCGCTCTGTCTGGACAGATACATGCCCAGCCAGTAGGTCAGGTACATGTAGGCTCCAAAGCAGAGGATGGCAACCCCCGCCGGCCGCCACAGGAATGCAGCGATCAGGATGCCCAGGGCGGTCCATAAGAGCGTGATGATGTGAAAGCGTCCCAAGGCGTAATAGCCGTAGAATGGTTTTCTCCTCGCAAGACCCGTCTTCTCCTCCACTCCCATACTCACACACTCCCAACCGGCAGCCGAACTGCGACGACGGTCCCCTGCGGCTCATTGCACCCTATCTCCACCCCATATTCCTCGCCATAGGTCCTCCGCAGCCGCTCGTCCACGTTGTGCAGGCCATGGCCCCTGCTCTCACCTCCCCATACTCCCACACTCAAACCCGGTCCCCGGTCGGCGATGGTGATCAGCACCTCGCCGTCTTGAGGCTGAGCGCGGATGGACAGATCCACACTCCCATCGGTCCCCTGACCGTGACGGAGTGCGTTCTCCACCAGCGGCTGCAGGATGAGGGCCGGCACCGGTGTCTCCAGCACCGAGGGGGAGACATCCCTCTCCACCTGCAGCCTCTCGCCGAAGCGGGCCTTTTCGATGCTCAGGTAAGCCTCGATGAACCTCAACTCCTCCCCCAGGGCCACGAACTCCCTCTCCGAGGCCACGAGCACATAGCGGAACACCTCCGCCAGCCTCTCTGTGATCTCCTCGGCCTTTTGGGGATCGCTGCCAATGAGGCCGGCGATGGTGTTGAGCGTGTTGAAAAGAAAGTGCGGGTTGATCTGGGCTTTGAGTGCCTTCAGTTCCGACTGTGCCGCCAGCGTCCTGAGTCTCTCCTCCCGTATCTCCGCCTCCTTCAGTTCGCGATAAAACCTCACCAGGTACTCGAACTCGTGGATGATCACAAAGACCACCAGGAAACCGCCGAGGGAGGTAAGGAACGACCTCATAGGGAAGCCGAGGAGCCAATAGAAGAGAAAAGTCGGGATGAGGAAACCCACGACGTGAGCGGCCACGGAGGTGGGCACCTCGAACCAGAGCCTCTTCGTGCGGGATAGCCCCTTGAGCCTGGGACGGAGAAGGGCCTCGCTCACGGCGCAGAGGACGCCGATGCTGTAGAGGGTGAGCAGCGAGAAGGCCGTTGCCCACAGGCAGGTCTCGACGGAGAAATAGCCCACGTAGTATGTGCTTAGGTAATATCCCACCGCCAGGCCAAAGGCGAGCCCCATGAGGGTGCTTATCCCCCAGTGGGTGAGCCATCTTTTCGCTCTCTTCCTTTTGACTCCCAACTCTGTCATAACCCACCTTTGTGTTCCTATGCACTTGTTCCATCATAGACGCAAGTGCACCCATTGTCAAATCAGCCACACCTTGAAAGAGTTCTCATGGCACAGGTTTCACAGCCCGTACAAACAACGCCAGCCCTCTTCCCTCACCCTCGATCTCATCAAAGCCAACCTCTCTCAGCAGGCCAGCAACTTCCTCAAAGGTGAATTTGAACATCCCCAGATGATGAAAGATACCGAGCAGTCTACGCTTCCATCCGGAGAGCCAGGCCCGGTTGTAGTCTTTGAGCATCAATCTGCCGCCGGGCTTCAAGATCCTGAATACCTCCGCGAGGCCCTCCCGGGGGTCCCCCCACTCGTGAAGCGAAGATTGGGTGACCACCAGGTCGGTAGAGTTTGATTCTATGGGCATCGCCTCGGCCCTCCCCAACCTCGTCTCGAAGTTGGACACTCCCGCCTCATCGGCGTTCTCCCTGGCGATCTGGAGCATCCCGCTGGAGAGATCAACCCCGATGATCCTCGCCTGTGGCAACAGCCTGCCAAGATGGATGGAAAGAAGACCCGGCCCGGTGCCCAGGTCAACTATTGTCATCTCCTTGTCCAAAGAGGCTGCACACCTGACGATCTTTTTCGCAAAGGAAGCGTAGATCACCCTTGAGCCCATCTTCATCAACCTGGAATGCCTGCGAGAGTGATTCTCGTCCCACAGTTCCTCTTGCTTGCTCATATCTCTCCTCCTCAAGTTATGCCTCCTTGAACCGGAATAGCCTCAACCCCACGCCGAAACAGATCGCCCCGTAGAGGGCCAGAACCCCAATGTCCACCCATACGTCGGCCAGGCTCCCGCCCAGGATCATCAGCCGGTTGTATCCCTCCATCGCCCAGGCAACCAGGGTGACGCGGGCCACCTGCTGCACCGCCTTTGGCATCATGAAGAGTGGGTACCAGGAGCCGCCGATGGCGGAGGAGCCCAGGATGATCAGGGTGGTGATGGGGTGGATCTGCTTGCGCGAGCGGATCACCGCCACCAGCAGGATACCCAGGCTGGTGGTGGCCCAGCACGTAGCCAGGGTGACCAGCAGTAGCCCCAGGGGCGAACTTCCCAGGTTGACGTGAAAGACGAGCGCACCGAAGAGAAACATCAGCGCGATCTGGCCCACACCCGTGAGGAACTGGGCCATGAGTTTGCCGCCCAGCAGCGACCAGCGGGGGATGGGGGCGATGAGCAGTCGCTTGAAGGTGCCCCGCTCCTTCTCCTCCAGGATGCCCCCGGCCGCCGAGAGCACGGTGAACATGGCGAACATCACCGCGTAACCCGGCACCATCTGGTCGAAGATATTGAACTCCTCCTCCGCGCTGCCGACGGTGGTGATGCGGGCGCGGACCGGTGGATCCTCCAGCCGCTCCAGGGCCGTGGTCACCACCCGCCTGGCGATCCCCTCGTAGTCCAAATCATAGCTGCCGGTGGCCCGCTGCACCTCGCTGATGGCCGCTTCCACCGTCGTCTGCACGCTAGAGAAGGTGCTGGCGACACCCCGTACCATCCCCTCCAGCAGCGGGGCCGTCTGTCCACCGGGGGCGACGATCAACTCCAGGGCGGTGGGCCGGCCGGAGGTGATGGCATCGCTGAAGCCCTGGGGGATAATCACCACGCCGGCCCGTTTGCCGTCACTCACCAGTTGACGAGCGGTCTCCTCGTCGTACTCCGTCTCAACGTGCAGGCTCTCCGTCTGGGACAGGATGTCCAGCACCACCGTAGCCATCTCACCCCCGTCCTGATCCACCACCGGCAGGTCAATCACGACCGCTTCGCTCTCCCGGCCGAAGCCGCCGAACACCAGACCCATAATGGTCGTCATCCCCAGGGGGAGGACGACCATCCAGATAACAGCCATCCTGTCCTTGAGCAGCAGGTGCAATTCGTTCAGAGCGATGTAGAGTAGCTTCTTCATCGGTTTTCCCCCTCAGTCGCGCAACTGTTTCCCCGTCAACTGGATAAACACGCTCTCCAGGTTTGGCTCCAGAATCTCCAGTGAGGTCATGGCCGTGTCCGTTTCATTGAAGAGGCCGATGATCTCCAGCAAGGCTCGCTGTGCGTCCACGGTCTCGAAAGCCAGGGTGTTATCGCGGTGGACAACATTTTTGACCTGGGGCAGAGCCTGCAGGCGAGCCAACATCTCGTCATCCAACTCATCCTTGACCCCAACGTGGATCAGCCCTGTGCCCAGAGTGCTGATCAGGTTCTGCGGGGTATCGAGGGCGATGATCCGCCCCTCGTCCATGATCGCCACCCGATGGCACAGCAACTCCGCCTC
>QMOC01000292.1 GCA_003648085.1 Chloroflexota bacterium | reverse complement strand
GCGCCGCCGGTCAGCGCGCGCACGCAGGCGTGCTCGGGGGCGGTCATGACCAGCGCCGCGCCGCCCTCAGGTTTGGGCGGGTCGGAGGGGCAGGCGGCCACCGAGCACGTCTGGGTGCGCGTGCTGACCGACGGCCAGACGGCCTTTGAGGGAATGATGGCCCCAGGACAGGCCAAGTCCTGGTCGGGCCAGGAAGCGGTTATCGTGGACACCGGCAACGGGGCCGGGCTCCTGGTGACCGTCAACGGACAGCCGCAAGGGGTGCTGGGCGGCCGAGGTCAGATCTGCACCCGCGCCTGGGGACCCACCGGCGAGATTGCCGTGCCATCACTGGCCCCGACGCCAACGCCGGAAGCCAGCACCGGCTGAGTAGTGGATGATAATGGATGCTGGATGGCGGGCACCAACGCCCGCTCTTTTCATCTATGAGCAAACCACGACGTTTCTACCTCATATCCCTCGGCTGCCCCAAGAATCTGGTGGATAGCGAGGGGATAGCGACATTGCTAAGACATGCCGGATATACCGCCGCCGCTACCCCCGAAGAGGCCGATATGCTCATCGTCAATACCTGCGGGTTCATCGCGCCAGCGCGGGAGGAGTCGCTTGCCGTGCTGCGGGAACTGGCCCAGGTCAAGCGGCCCGGACAGCGGCTCATTGCCGCAGGATGCTACTCCCAGCGTTGCCCCCACGAACTGGCCGAAGCGGTGCCCGGCATTGACGGTCTCATTGGCACGCGCCGCTGGATGGACATTGTGACCCTCGTCAAGCAACTCCCTCACCCGGTGGGAGAAGGCCGGGGTAGGGGCTTCCCTTCCCTCGTGGGTGAGGACCGAGGTGAGGTCGTGCCAGCGGTGCCCCGCGTAGCGGTGCAGGGGGCTAGTGCCTACCTCAAATTGGCCGACGGCTGCCGCCGCTCCTGCGCTTTCTGCGCCATCCCGCTCATCAAGGGCCCCGCCGTGAGCCGCCCGCCCGAAGCCATCCTGAGCGACGCCCGCTGGCTGGCCGAGCGCGGGGTGCGGGAGATTGTCCTCATCGCCCAGGACACCACCGATTACGGGCATGACCTGGGGATGCGGGAGGGATTAGCGGATTTGCTGGAACGGCTGACCGCGGAGCTGCCGCAGGTGGAGTGGATCCGCCTGATGTACGCCTACCCTGGCCGCGTCACCGAGCGGCTGATCGAGACGATGGCCCGTCACCCGCAGATACTGCCCTACCTCGACATCCCCCTCCAGCACGCCCACCCCGACGTGCTCCGCCGTATGCGCCGCCCAGCCGACATCGAGGGAGTGCGCCGTACCATAAGGCGGTTGCGGGCGGCGATGCCCGATATTGCCATCCGCACCACCTTCCTGGTGGGTTACCCCGGCGAGACCGAGGCGGAGTTTGGGGTATTGCTGGACTTCGTGGCCGAGATGAAGTTCGACCGCGTGGGGGTCTTCACCTACTCCCACGAGGAGGGCACCCCGGCCGCCCGGTTGGAGGACGATGTGCCGCCGGAGGTGAAGGAGGAACGGCGCGAGCGGTTGATGGAAATCCAGCAGCGCATCTCCCTGGCGAAGAACCAGGCGCTGGTGGGACGGATGCTGGATGTGCTGATCGAGGGGCAGGGGGAAGGCTTAAGCGTGGGGCGCTCCTACCGCGATGCACCGGAGATTGATGGGCTGGTGCTGGTGCAGGCGGAGTTGCCGGTGGGGGAGATCGTGCCCGTGCGCATCACCGCCGCGCTGGAGTACGACCTGATCGGCAACCTCTCCTCACCCCCTCGCCCCCTTCCGCCCGGCGACCATCCGTAGCGCCACGAAGACGGCCAGGCAGATCAGAATCATTAGCGTGGCCACCGGCCGAGCGTAGCGCAGCCCGAAGGATTCGAAGCGCTCGTAGAGGAGGACGGGAGCGACCATCGGGTGGTAGGCCAGGATGACGACCGCGCCGAACTCACTGAGCCCCCGCGCCCACATCATAATCGCGCCCGAGAGAATGCTCCGCCAGGCCAATGGGAAGGAGACGCGCCAGAAAGTCCGCCAGGGCGACGCGCCCAGCGTGCGGGCCACCCGCTCCAGGCGGGGATCAACGGCCTCGAACCCCTCCCGCGCTGCGTTGACCAGAAACGAGAGACTGACGAAGAGCATGGCGGCGACGATGCCAGGCGTGGCGGAGACGAACTTGACGCCAAGGAGGCCAAAGGCCCGGCCCAAGAGCGCGCGTCTCCCGAAAACCATCAGCAGCGCGATGCCGGCCGCCGAGTGAGGGACGACGATAGGGACGTCAATGATCCCCTCGATCAGCCACTTGCCGGGGAAATCAAGACGAGCCAGCAGGTAGGCCAGAGGCACGCCGCAGATGAAGGCTAATCCAGTGGCCACGAGAGAGGCATAAAAGGTCAGAAGTATCGAATCGCGCACCTCCTCGTCCAGAAGCGTCTGCCAGAGGAGGACAGGGCTGGAAGCCGTGACCGTTCGCAGCAGGGGCCAGGCGATGAACAGGATCAGCAGTGATCCGAGGATGGCGAAGATCGTGCGCATTTTGTCAGCAAACAAGGGCTTCATACCTTTGTCCTTAACGTAAAACGGGAGGCGTGAAACATGAGGAATCTCTCCAGCGGATTCTCTCACGTTTCACGTCTTACGTTTCACGGCATTATTTGACCGGCGGCCGCAGCGCAGGGGGGAGAGCATCCCTGTCGTCGGCAACGGGCGGCACGATGGGCGGCTGGCCCATCTGCTCCATAATCGCCTGCCCCTCCGGGCCGAGGAGGAACTTCACGAACTCCAGAGCCAGGTCAGGGCTGGGCGCGTTCTTGGGGATGGTCACGCCGTACACGATGGGCTTGCCGCTCTTGGTGATGGTGGTCCCTGGCTCCTTCCCGCTGACCTCCACCTGGGCCTGCTTGTAGAAATCGGCGTATTCGACTTGGCTCAGGTTGATCTCGTCTGGTAGTTCGATGAACTTCAGGTCATGCTGGACGGCCACCGAGCGATACTCGAAGGCGTAGTCCATATCGCCCGATTGTAGGAGAGCGATGAGTTCCACCGACTTCGGGCGCACGTTCTCCGGCGGGCAGTGTTCCTTCAGCCTGGCGTTCAAGCCGGGCACACCGTAGTGCTTCTCGGCCAGTTGCCAGACCATCAGCGTGCGGTAGCCGCAGGGATCCGCATCGGGGTCGGAATGACCGTAAACCACGCCTTCCCGCAAGAGGATCTCATACCAGTTGTCGGCGTTGATCTCGTCAGCGTATTTGGATTTATCGGTGTAGGCGATGACTAGGCGATTGCGGGCGAAGCGGATGTTCCACTCGGCAAAGTCGGGGATCAGCAACTCGTCAATGACCGTGTAGTCGGCCGACATCATAATGTCGGCCTCGCGGCCCAATTCGCTGATCTTGCGGGCGGCCTCGCGGCTGCCCGAGGCCTCGGTCTCAAAGGTGACGTCGGGGTACCTGGCCTGGAAAGCCTCCGCCAGGGCCTTTATCGGCACGCTCAGGCTCCCGGCGTGGAAGATGATCAATTTGCCCTCCAGAGAAGGCTGCCCAGGGGCAACCGTCGGCGATGCAGACTGAGGTGTCGGGCTACAACCGACCACCACGGCCAGCGCGATCATCAAGGCTATAGGCGTCCAAAGCGTTCGTCGCTTCATTGTGAGTCTCCCTTTCTTGTAGGTGATGTTGATCAGTATTTGCGCTCACTCCACCCCACGTCAGTTGTGCATCCCATCACTTCCTCTCTCCCCGCCCGCGTCGGAAAGGGGGCAGATGGGAGCAATCCGGGGAAGACCCACCTCAGCCCATGTCTCCTTTCCAATCACGGGAGGCGTGGCCGTTTCCAGCCACACCCTGTCGCCCATCCCCCGTAGGCTCAACCCTTAGGGGCAATGGGTCGGAGACTTGCACATATTTATGTAAGGACGCAGATTAACGCTGATGCACGCCGATCTTTGAGCCTTATCTGCGAAAACCTGCGTGAATCTGCGCCCTGATCAAAAACCGGCGTCCGCCTGGAAAGGGGACGCCGGCCCGTTAACCGCTCGTCGTCCTTCTCCTTTCCAAGCACGGGAGGCGTGGCCGTTTCCAGCCACACCCTATCGCCCATCCCCCATAGGCTATGCCCTTAGGGGTGATGGGTCGGAGAAGGGACATTCTATGCAGTTGTGGCATTATTTTACACGATTTTGCCTCAGGAGGCAAATCTGCTCTCTCTCACGACGAGGGGCAGGTAGACGCGCCGCTCCTCCGGCCCGCCGGCCGCGACGGTGATGGTGTGGGTGGCGGTGGCGACGCTGCACCCATTCTCTGCCGTGACGGTGATCGCCCGCGCGCCGGGCACACTCCAGGTGAAGACCAGCGTGTCGCTGATCCCGCCGGTGTGGGTGATGTAGGACAAGTTGGCAACTTGTCCTACCTCGACGGCCCAGGTGTAGGTGATGGGCTCCGTCGTGCTGGCGGGAGCGACGGTGGCGGTGAAGGTGTAGGCG
>QMOC01000291.1 GCA_003648085.1 Chloroflexota bacterium | reverse complement strand
CCCCAACACGTCGGCGGGGACGCGGTTGGAATGTCTGGAAAGTCTCCCACGTCAGCGGCTCGAACCAGTCGGAGGTGGCCATTCCGGGCCAGTTCGAAGATAGGAACGGCCCTTCCAGATGAATCCCTAGGCACTGAGCACCCGGTGGAGGTGTGTCCAGAACCATGGCCATCGCTTCCAGACCAGAGATCATCTCATCGCGAAGCAGGGTCAACGTCGTGGCCAGAAACGCGGTCACGCCGAAGGTCGGCAGGTCGCGAATCACCTGAGCGAGACCGGTTCCCATCGCGTCGTGGCCCATTAGCCCGTGGATGTGCAGGTCAATCAGCCCAGGCACAACGGACATGCCACCCGCTTCAATGCGCTCGGCTTCTGGCGGTACCGGCGTTGCATCAACCGATCCCACGGCCGTGATGGTGCCTTCCTCATATGAGCACCACGCCCGGCGCGATGACCTCGGCGGAGGTGTAAACGACCCCGTTAACAATGGCCTTCACTTGCCTATATCCACCAACACCTTCAGCACCCCCGGCCGGGCGGCGTGCTCGAAGGCGGCCGGGGCCTCGGAAAGGGGGTAACGGGCCTCAATCAGCGGCGTCACCCCCACCAGCCCCAGTGCCAGCAGCCGCAGCGCCGGCGCGAACGGCCCGCAGCGGGAGCCCACCAGCCTCACCTCGTCCACTACGGCCATCGTCAGGTCGGCGTCAACAGAGCCGTGGTAGGTGGACTTCAGGACTATCGTGCCTCGCGGGCGGACGAGTCGCCTGGCGGATGCGTACCCGCCGGGATGCCCGGTCGTCTCGACGATCAGGTCTGCCTCGGCTTCGACCGGCTCCCCCTCCAGCGCCGTGGGGATGCCCCGCCGCGCCAGAATGTCCAGTTTCCTCCGGTGGTGCCCGACGACGGTCAGGTCGCAGCCGGTGAGGGCTAACACCTGCGCGCAGAGGAGTCCCAGTTTGCCGTCGCCCAGCACGATGACCCGGTCGGTGGGGCGGACGTGCACCTGCTGAAGGATCTCGCAGGCGGCGGCCAGCGGCTCGGTGAAGACGGCAGCCTCGTCGGGGAGAGATTGGGGCACGGTGTGGAGGTGGCGCACAGGCAGGGTCAGGTATTCGGCGAAGGCCCCATCCCGTCCGGCAATGCCGAGCGTGGTGCGGTTAGGGCAATGGGTGGGGCGGCCGGCCCGACAGGTGGGGCACTTGCCACAGGCGGCGTTGATCTCGCCGACGACGCGCTTCCCCTCCCACTCCTCCGCGCCCGGCGCCCGCTCCACCACGCCCACGAACTCGTGGCCGGGGACGCCCCGGAACTGCATGTATCCCTTCACCAGTTCCAGGTCGGTGTTGCAGATGCCGGTCAGGAGCACGCGGATGAGCGCCTCGCCCGGCGGTGGCTTTGGGGTGGGGTAGTCTTCGACGATCTGTAGTTCTTTATCGAGAAGTAGTGCGCGCATAGTAGAAAGATGCAGGATGTAAGGTGCAAGGGGCAGGGGACAAGTAGGGGGCTCTATTTCCTGGCCTCCCGCCCAGCGCAAGAAGGGATGGGGTCACAATTCTCCGAGGCACCTCCTTTCTAGGGGCTGTCTGCCCTGAAGCCCGGTCTGATAACGGAGGATGGTTTACGCCGTCGTCCGCGCCATACCGCGTCGAGCGGCGGCCTTCTCCCAGACGACCAACAGCGGCACAGCGATGAAAATGGCCGAGTAGGTCTCGCTCACCATCCCGACCAGCATGGTGGAGATGAAGGGCTTGATGGTCACCCCGCCGAAGAGGATGATGGCGATCATCACGAACATAGCGTTGAGTTGCGTCGCCAACGAGCGGTGGATGGTCTCCAAAATGGAGCGATTAACCACCCGCTCGAAGGGTTCTGTCTTGTGCCTGGGGATGTTCTCGCGGATGCGGTCGAAGACGACGATCACGTCCTGCACCGAGAAGCCGATCACCGTCAAGATGGCAGTGAGGAAGAGGGCATCTATCTCCCATCCGGCAATGATGCCCATTAGCGCGTAGAAGCCGAAGGAGATGAGCAGGTTGTGAAGCATGCCCGCGATGGTGCACACGCCGTAGCGAAAAGCATTGGGCACCCGCCGGAAGGAGAACCACATAAACGCCACGATGATGAGGGCAGCGACGAGGATTGCCAGCCCTGCTGCACGGGTCACCTCACTGCCTACCGCCGGTTCTACTGTGTCGAAGGTCATAGCATCCTTGTCTATTTTCCCAACCCGTGCCTCCAGCGCGGTCAAGATGCTGCCGACCTCGTTGGCCGTGACCTCGCGCGTGCGTATCTGCCATGCATGTTCTTCCGGCGTGCCCACCGGCTGCACGATGGCGCTCTCCATTCCGTAGTCGGCAAGCACGGCGCGGATATCGTCTTCGCCGACGGGCCGGTCAAACTTGAGCACGAAGATGCTCCCGCCGGTGAAGTCAATGCCAAGACGTAAGGGCTGGCCGAACTGGATGGCTGAGGCAACCATTGCGGCGATGCTCAGTGCAATCAGGACGGATGAAAATAGGAAGTACCAGTGTCGTTTTTCTACGATGTTAAACATTGTTACACCCCCAACAGCCACATGTGCTCGGAGACCCATCGGCTGGCCGAGACGGCAACTTGCCGCACGAAGACCCGTGTGGCAAATACTGCTGTGAAGACATTAATGACTGTACCGATAGCCAGCGTGATGGCGAAACCCTTCACCATGCTGGCACCGAAGTTAGTACCGAAGAAAAATAGGATGGCACAGATGATAAGTGTCGAGAGTTGCCCGTCGCGGATGGAGGGCCAGGCGCGTCTGAAGCCGATCTCGATAGCGGTCATCATCCCCCTTCCACGCCGCAATTCCTCCTTCATACGCTCGAAGATGAGGATGTTGGCGTCAACCGCCATCCCCGCCGAGAGGATGAAGCCCGCGATGCCTGGTAACGTAAGCGTGATAGGAGCCAGTTTGTAAAGTGCGAAGTTGAGCAGCACATAGATGATAAGCGCGACGTCGGCCAGACCACCCAGCAGCCGGTAGTAGATTAGCATAAAGAGCAGCACGACGACCAGCCCGATGACCCCGGCGCGAACAGACCTCTGCACCGATTCGACGCCCAGCGTTGCACCGATACGGTTGAAACTCTCAACGCGCAACGGGACAGGGAGCGCACCGTAGCGCAATTGGATCGCCAGTTGACGGGCCTCATCGAAGGTGAATTTGCCGGAGATAGAGCCCCGGCCGCCGGGGATAGGTTCTCTAATTACCGGGCAGGAAATGACGGTCTTATCCAGCACGATGCAGAGGTACTGTCCCACGTGAGAGGCGGTGTAATCGGCGAATACCTGGGCAGCGTCAGGCTTTAATTGGAAGGGAATGATGTATTCCCCTTGCTGTGTGCGGTCAAGCCCCACGTTCTCCAGGTCCGCGCCGGTGAGGATGGTCTCGTATATCACCGGGCCGGGTGACGTTGGTAGTGCGGGCTGCGTGGAGGTCACGGGACTCTCGGCGGTGGGGCTGAGTTCCGTCGTGGGAGTGAGTTCAGAACCGGCCACCGGTCCCACCTCTGCTGTTGGAGTGAGCGGGGTGGTGGGGGTCACTTCTGCTCTCGGTGATATGAGTTGAGGTCCACCCATCGTCGTCGTAATCACGGTATCAGGCGGCAGGGGTATGTAGCCGGCGTCAACAAACTCTAGCAGCGCCGTGCCTTTGATCGTCTCCACTGCCTGCTCTGGGTTCTCAATGCCGGGTAACTCAACGATGATACGGCGCTCACCTTGCGCCTGTACGACCGGCTCGGTCAACCCCAGGCTGTTGACGCGGTTCTCGACGATGCGGCGGGCGGTTTCCATCGAGGCGGCGTCGAGTTCCTGTCCTTCAGGCACGTCGGCGGCCAGCAGTACCTGGAGCCCGCCCTGCAAGTCGAGCCCCAGACGTAACGCAATGTCCCGCTGATCCGCCGGCCGCCAGAAGAGCAGGCTCCTCACCCAATCCGGATGTTCAATGTTCAGGTCCACGTACAGGGCCGCGAGTGCGAGGAGTATAATGACGACAAGTTGCCAGGTTTCGGATTTCTTCATAGTGTTCCTTCCAATGGAGCGATGTTATAAACGTGGAGGATTATAACCGAGTAGGGCGGTTGTGTCAATCTTGCGACCCCGGCCTTACCGCGCTGTAATTCGTGTGCCCAACACCTTCATCCCCTCCCCTGGCAGAGAGGGTGAGAGGGATAGCAAACGAGCCAGTAGCCCCGGTTCGGTGCCGGAGAGGATGTATACGCATGTCTCCGGGTGGCGCTGCACCAGTTCGACCATCCGCGCTACCTTGTTTGCCATGCCGCCGGTGACGTCCACGCCCTCGGAGCCGGCCAGCGACTGACGCAAGGCAGGGAAATTGGCCGGTGTGATGTGAGGGACCACAGCACCGTCAGGGCCCAGTACGCCGGGGACCTCGCCCAGAAGCAGAATGTGGGCTGGGTGCAGTTCATCGGCCAGGTAGAGAAAGAT
>QMOC01000290.1 GCA_003648085.1 Chloroflexota bacterium | reverse complement strand
CAGCGCCGCGTCAACGTAACTCTCGGCCACGGTCACGACGTTACTCAGCACTACTTCAGCCTGGTCGCCGTAGCGTTTTGCCAATTCCTCTGCTTTCATTTGCTGTGCCTCCTGTTCTGTGCTAAAATTCTCCTGGTGGCCCGCCATCCTGTGCAAAAGTCAGCGGATCACCACCTGGGGGCGGTCTGACACAAGTCAGGCCGCCTTGTCCTATGCCGCGCAAGTCTCGATGGCATCACCTCCTCTCTTCGGCACCACGTAGCGTGTGCCCTTTTTGCGTCCGATCTTTTTCAGCAACCCCAACCTTACCAGTCTGGCCAAGTCCATCCGCAACGTCTCTGAGCTCCAGTGTGGGCACAAACGCCGGAATGTGCGGGCATCTATACCCCCGTTGGCCTCGGCGTGGGCCAGAGCCTTCAACTGACGCTCGTTCAGCGTCGTCTTTGTCCCACCGACCTCTGGCTTACGCATCGCCAACGGTTGAGGGGCCTCCAGCACGGCCAGGCCCAGCAGCCCCAGCACCTCGCCCCGTTCGGCGTCACTCAGGCCCAACGCCGTGCATAGGTCGGCCAGTAACGTGGGTGCTGGGGCCTCCAGCACCGTCCAGGGCTCCGGCTCCATGTCCTGCGCCAGTCGCTGACGGAAGGCCACCAGCCGCGTCACCACCCACCGGCGGCCGATCTTCTCCTCCAGCCGCTCCCACAGGCTGGGTCCGACCTTGACCAGTCGGATTGTGTTGAAACCTTCAAACAAACTCATTTCGCTTACCTCCTTCGACTTGATCATCAGGGTCACTCATCGTCGGTCTGGCTGCTATATGCCTGATAGCGGGCCAATGCTTCAGGACTCGGCACCAGGTCGCCGTGGGCCACGCGCCAGACGTAGGGCTTCGATAGGCCGACGGCTTCACCCACAGCCCGCCACGTGCCCAACTGCGCGTACAGACTTCTCAGGCCCTCGGCCATATCCTGATACCTCTGGACCTCGTCCCGTGCGTTACCGGGCAAAGTAACGCTTTCTGCGGCTTCCCGGAGGGCAGCGAGCAGCGCAGGGGTCTTTCCGTCGAGACCGATGTGGCGGGCGGCGGCCTCTATCTCGGTCAGCGTGAAAGTGTCCATCAGCACCTCCTTTCTTTCTAAACGAGAAGCGGCCTACCTGGTCTTCACTGACGACACAGGTAGGCCGCTACGTTGACTTGCTATGGGCTTTATGCTACAATATCTGTAGCCTTGCCGCTGGTCTGCCTTTGGTCGTCAGCGGTGGGGTCAGGGCCGTGTGGGTGTGGCAGCACCTGCACGGCCCGCTTGCGTTCTAGTGGACGCTGTTACTCTTGTTCCTGTTGCTCCTTCTCCTGTTCGGTCGGTGGGTCATCTATAATCCAGTTTCTGAGAAGTCTACGCACTACTTGGCTTAGCGTCAGGTCTTCCGCCTTCGCCTTTGCCTGCGCAGCCTCTTTCAGTTCCGGATCTATCCTCAGTGCAAGCCTGACTTCTCGTGTCATCTTTTTCCCACCGTTGTAACCGCGTACCAACAGTATACACCAGTTTCCGCCTGGTGTCAAGTCCTGAAACCTTAAAGTTTCGGGCCGTGCTGGTGCTATGCGGTTGTCAAAGTTCAAACAGCGCAAGTTGCTCATAGAACAGAGTAGGCAGTTGGCCCACCCAGGCCGTCACCCGCTCTGGCGGGATGTCCAGCATCTCGGCCCAGGCCGCGCCCGACCCGGCCAGCCAACGACGGGCGGGGGCCGCCAGGTCGGGATCGTCGGCTTGGGCATCCCGCGCAGCGCGAACGAGGATGGCGGCGACAAGTCGGCGATAGGCCAGCGTCTCAGTCATTCTCGATTAACGCGATGCTTTCGGTGATCTCCTTGCGCAGCGCAGCGATTTGTTCCCTCGCAACGCGCCGGCGGTCGTCCACAGCCCACTCCTCGTCCTGCGCCCGCTTGAGCGCAGACTTTGCGTCTCGCAATGCACGCTCCGCATCCTTGACAGCCTGCCGCGCCGCCGCCGTTGCTGCGTTCTTTTCGTGAAAAGCAGCTTCGAGGTTGGGCAACTCCGCCTCTAGGCGCTCAAGTTCAGCCTGCTTACCAGCAATCGCTTTTCTGCGTGCTTCGTCGAGTTTCGCTTTCTGCTCGTCGAGCACCTGACGCATCTGAGCCATGATCTCCCGCGCCTCGCTCTCGCCGAGCAGGCCAACAGCATCTCTGTACTCGCGTTGCAATTCGCGCAACTGTTCGCGCATCTCGTTGATTTGTTCAGTCATCTGTCACCCCCGTCGCTAAAGTTGAAAAGAATAATGTAGTCGTCGCCCACCACCGGCCGGTCGTTCCACCGCGCCAACCGTTCTTCCTGGCTTAGGCTCTCTGCCTCCTCGCGGCTGCGGCTACTAACAAGGATCAGCGGGAAGCCGGCTGCAGCGCGTTCCTCTTCGCTCATCGCCTCCCACTCCGCTTGTGTGTATACGCTGTCAACGTGCACTATGTCGCCGCTCTGCCGCTCTTCCTCTAACTTTGTTACTCTGCGTTTGATATCGCTCATTGTACTGCCTCCTCTAGCTTGCTAACCCTCTCAGCCAAATCGGATAGTTCTACGCTCTGCCGCATCTGCGACAACCAGCCCAACGCAGCGCGGCACTTCACAGCACCACTTGCGTCCGGATCGCGCAATAGGTTACGCAGCGTTGCAACAGCCTCACTACTTAGACCGACCAACGCTGCCGTCACTGACTGTATGATCGCATCCTGACGCCTGCGCAACTCTGTCTTAAACTTGTCATCCGTCAGATAGTTATATAGCGTGCGTTCGCTCAAACCGCACCGCGCCGCCGCAGCCGCGACGCTCGGCGACGTCAACAATGCTGCCAATGCTTTCTTTTGATTTCCGCTCAGTTCAGATTTTTTCATAAATTTTCACTCCTCTCGCGTTTTTGCACCTGATCACTCCGCCCGGTACAGCCGGCCAAATGTCGCGTGTCCATCCGAGCATCCTAATCCTATAATCCAAATCCCATAATCCCACCCCCCTTAAAGGGGGGGTGGGATTGTGGGATTTAGGTCAATAATCCCACGGGGCATTGTGGGATTGCGTGGGATTGTGGGATTATGCCAGTGTGTAACACTTCGCCCTCCCTGTCCTCCCACCCTTCGTAACGTTTAACTTCCCTATGTACGCCAGTCTGTCAATTGTGTTCCTGATACGATTCCTACCAACGTCCTTCAGCGTCTCCTGAACTGCGCTGATCAATTCCTCCTTGTAAAGGAGCGGGCTTTCCTCCACCGCCTCCAAAACTGCCCGCTGGATCGCCGCATCGCTTGACTTGTCCTCAACCCGAACGCCATAAAACCGCGCCCGCGCCAACTCTGTAGTTCCCGCTTTGTGCTCATACGTGAAAAGCGCACCAAACGGAAGCACGTCAACACCGCGTGTTTTCGTCGACTTGACCACGACCTCGTCTGCGTGTTCCTCCCGCTCGACCAACAGCGCCAGGTCAAGCGCCGCCTCAATCGAACTATGCCCGCGCAGTGCCTCGCCGGCCCGGCTCTTAAAGCCGGTTGCTTTCCGCTGGTGGTGGATGATGACCACCGCCGCCCCGGCCTCTTCGGCCAGTCGGCGAAAGTTCGCCAGTACGTGTACCATTTCCGCGCTATTCTCATCAGCATCACCGCTCACAACTCCCAGGTTGTCCACGACGACCAACCCCACCGACATGATGTTAACGCGCTTGATTAAACCGTCCATCGAACTGGAGCTACTACCGTCCAACCAGGGCGAGGGCATACACACGTAGGAAAACGGCGTCGCCTCCGGCTCCAGGCTCCGCGCCCGGCCCAACGCCTCTATGCGCTCATCCGTGCGCCGCTTTCCGTTGTCAAAGTCCAGCCACAGCACAGGGACCTGCACTGTCAACCTGGCTGTGTTTTCGTCACTGTCGGGCAACGCCTCCAGCCAGGGGATGCCAGCCGCAACGCAAAGGGCCATATCGGCGAGCAGCATAGATTTGAGGCAGCCGGGTGCGCCATAGACGATGGATAGTGAGGGCAGACTGAAGAGGTCGGCCACAACGTAGGTCAACGGATCACGAGGAGCATAAGCATCGGCCAGCGTGTAAATCTGCCAGCCAGCGGTACTATCGTCGGCTTCAGCCAGCAACTCGGCCTCCAGTTCACGCGCCCGGGCCTCCAGCAACGCGGCCTTTTCACCACTGGCGTGGGCCGCCCGTGCCCACAAGTTAGCCACCTCCAACTTCCGGCGTTGCCTCGCTTTGGTCTTGACGATGCGTGCATAATCGCCAGCCCGCGCAACGGAAAGGCAGCCATTGATTAAGTTCACGATGGTGGCCGCGCCGCCGATAACGTTTATCACGTCATCACCTAACGTGACCGGGTCGGCCTGTGTTCCCTCCCGTGCCCGATCCTGACCGGCCGTCCCCAGCGTCCTCCTCCTTGCGTCTGAGAAATCTTCGGGGGTCACGTCGCAGGCCAGGGAACCGT
>QMOC01000289.1 GCA_003648085.1 Chloroflexota bacterium | reverse complement strand
GCCGTGACGGTGATCACCCGCGTGCCGGGCACACTCCAGGTGAAGACCAGTGTGTCGCTGATCCCGCCGGTGTGGGTGACGTAGGACAGGTTGCCAACCTGTCCTACCTCGACCGTCCAGGCATAGGTGATGGGCTCCGTCGTGCTGGCGGGAGCGACAGTGGCGGTGAAGGTGTAGGCGGCGTCAGTGAGGCCCTCCGTCGGCCCGGCAATGCTCGTGGAGGTCAGGGGGATGCAGAGATACCACTCGTCGGCCCCGATGTCGTAACCCGCTCCATAGGGCCGGGGCTCCCCGTCTATGTCGCTCGTCACCCCTGCGTCCACCCCTGCGTCTCGCGCCGCCGACGTGACGGCGATGTGATAGTTCCCCCCGGCCGGGTCAACGAAGGCCGGGTCGCCGGTCACCTCATTGGTGCTGACGACTGTGCCACCGCCGCCCGTGTTCTCCCCGTTGGCCCAGGCGCCGCTGCCCCACAGCGTGGCCTCCAACGTGGCCGTGCTCCCCGCCCAGACGCTCATCCCCACTGTCTGGCTGACCAGCACCGTGTTGGTCAGAACCACAGCGCTGGCGGAGGGCCAGGAGAAAGCACAGACACCGCTGCCCCCGCCGCCGGTGTTGCGGGCGATGGTGGTGTGCACCAGGCGAGGCGAGGAGCCCCCCACGAACACCCCGCAGTCGAAGCCCTGTGCCCCGCCAGTGATGCGATTGTCGGCGACAATGTTATTGATCAAGACGGCGTGGCTGTCGAAGCCCACGTACAGCCCACTGCCGCTGAAATCGGCGCTGTTGGCGACGATGACGTTTCCGCTGAGGACGGCAGGGCTGTGGGCTAGGAACAGCCCGCCACCGTCGCCGAAACTGCCGTCGGGGGCGGAGATGGCAGTGTTGGTGGTGATGGAGTTGCTACCGAGCGTGGCGGCGCTGTTCTCCACGTATAGTCCACCGCCGGCCTGGGCAGTGTTGCCAAACACCCGGCAGTCGTTCAGTGTGGCCGTGGCGGTGATGATGTAGACGCCACCGCCAGCGTCCTCGTCCCAATGGCCGCCGCCCAGACCGGTCGCGTCACCGCCGGTGATGCGTAGCCCCTCCAGCGTAGGGGAGACGTTGCCGCTGATGTAGATCACCCGCCCCTGCCCCTGGGCATCCAGCGTGGTGGGGTTGGTCTCTGGATCGGCAGTATCCCAATTGGTGACGGTGTAGCCGCCCCGGATGGTGACGCCCTTGTTGAGGTAGACCACCTGGGCCAGCCCGCCGTAGTCGTTCACGCCCGTGTAGAGGCCGGCGGCGACCTTGATGAGGCTGTCGGGGACGGCGGCGTCCACGGCGGCCTGGATGGTGGCGTAGTCGCAGGTCGGTGGGCCTGCCGGACAGACGTGCAGTTCGGCAGCAGGAGCGTGGAACGCAGAGGCGAGAGCCGGGTTGGTGGGGAAGAGTGAGAAGCGGCGGGGCGGATCTTGAACGGTGGATTGGGGGTCGAGAGGGAGGAGAACCCTGCCTAGCCCTTCGGACGACCGAGGCGCTTCCTGCCCCTGAGCGATGACACTTCCGGTCAGGAACAGGGCCGCGATGAGAAGCACAAGAGTGAATTTCTGCATCTTCTCGTCTCCTTTCTCTCGCCAGCAGCGTCCCATGCAACAAATCCGTCGCTCCTGACGTCTCATGCATTGTCTTCTATCTTCGTCTCCCTTACTCCGACCTGCTCTTGCAGGAACGCCACCAACTTTTCCAAGTTGGCGAAGCCTTGTTGCCGGCGAGTGAGGACGTTCTCCAAACTGAAGCGCCACGTAGCCGGGCGGTCGAATGACGCCGGCCGTTCCTGCCACAGCCGCAGGATGTAGACCTGGTAGTGCGGTGGTTCGATCATCTGCTTCTGCTCCTTACTCAAAGGTAGTTCAACTCCTTTGCCGCCCGCGTCAGTTCATCCCGGAATTGGGGGGCAGCAATATTGATCAAAGCCTTTGCCCGTTGGCGGATCGTCTTCCCGTAAAGGTCCGCCACCCCGTACTCCGTCACCACGTAGTGGACGTGATAGCGCGAAGTGACGACCCCCGCGCCCTGCTTGAGCATAGGTACGATGCGGCTGATCTGACCGCCTTTGGCGGTGGCAGGGAGCGCGATGATGGGCACCCCTCCCTCGGAGCGGGATGCGCCGTAGATGAAGTCCAATTGCCCACCCACGCCGCTGTACAGTCTGGGGCCGATGGAATCGGCGCACACCTGCCCCGTCAAGTCCACCTCGATGGCCGAGTTGATCGCCACCTGCCGGTAATTCTGAGCGATGACGAAGGGATCGTTGACATACTCGGTGCGGTGCAGTTCGATCAGCGGGTTGTCGTGCACCCACTCGTAGAGCCGCTTCGTCCCCAGCATAAAGCCGGCCGTGATCTTGCCCGGGTGCAGCGTCTTGCGGGCGTTGGTCAGCACACCGGCCTCCACCAGGTCAATCACGCTATCCGAGAATAATTCGGTGTGCACCCCCAGGTCTTTTTTGTCGTACAGGAAATTGAGCACGGCGTCGGGGATGGCGCCGATGCCCATCTGCATCGTCGCCCCGTCGGGGATCAGTTCGGCGATGTACTCACCAATCCTGACGTGCACATCCGAAAGTCCGCCCTTCGTCATCGGCAATTCCAGCAGGGGGTAGTCCACCGGCACGATGTAATCTAGGCGGCTGACGTGGATGAAGGAATCGCCCAGGCAGCGGGGCATATTCTCGTTGATCTCGGCGATGATGATTTTGGCCGCCTCGGCCGGCGTCTTGGTCAGCCCGGTCTCGATGCCGTAGGAGCAGAATCCGTGCTCGTCGGGCGGCGAAAGATGGACGAAGGCGACGTCCAGCGGCAGGATGCCGCGCTTAAAGAGCAGCGTGAACTCCGAAAGGAGCACAGGGGTGAAATCGGCCCGTCCCTCCCAGACCGCCTGGCGCACGTTGGGGCCGATGAAAAGCGCGTTGGCGCGGATGTGCCCCTCCATCTCCGGCGCGACGTAATCGCTTGACCCGATGGTGAGGGCGTGGCAAATCTCGACGTTCTCCAATTCGGGAGCGCGGGCGACCAACGCCTCCAGCAACTTCTGCGGCACGCTGCAGTTGCCGGTGAGGAAGATGCGGTCTCCCGACTTGATGGCTTTGATGGCCTCTTCGGCGGTCGTGACACGGCTCTCATAGGTCTTCATCCAACTCATCGTCCCCCCTCCGCTCCGGCATAGTAGGCTGCGGCCAGCGGCTCGTTCACGATCTCGCCATCCCGGGTGGCAACCCCCCGAGCCAAGGCCGGCATTTCCTCCAGCGCCTGCTCCCACCCCACCTCGGCGATGCGGCGTAGATAGGGCCAGACCGCGTTGTTGAAGGCGTGGGTGGCGGTGCGGGGAACCGCCCCGGGTACGTTGGGGACGCAGAAATGGACCACCCCCTCCTCCATGAAGACCGGGTCTCGCAGTGTAGTGGGCCGGCTGGTCTCCACGCACCCTCCCTGGTCAATGCTGAAGTCCATGATGACCGCTCCCCGCTTCATCGAGCGCACCATCTCGCGGGTGACGATGATGGGGGTACGGGCGCCTGGCACCAAGACTGCACCGATCAGCACCTCGGCGAAGCGGGCCACGCGGGCGATGTTGAAGGGATAGGAGACCATCGTGGTGACCCGGCCCTGGAACAGCCAATCCATCTGACGGAGTTTCTCCAGGTTGCGGTCGAGGATGAAAACGTCAGCGCCAAGCCCGAGGAAGGTACGGGCGGCATTGGTGCCCAGTACGCCTGCCCCCAGGATGGCGACACGCGCTGCCGGGATGCCCGGCACGCCGCTGAGGAGCACGCCCCGGCCACCGTAATTGCTCTGCAGGAAAGTGGCGGCCAGTTGCGGCGCCATGCGCCCGGCCACTTCGCTCATCGTGCGTAACACCGGCAGCGTCCCATCCTCCTCCTCGATGGTCTCGTAAGCGATGGCGGTGATCTTTTTCTCCAGCAGCGTGCGTACTATCTCTCGCCGGGCAGCGGCCAGGTGGAGGAAGCCGCACAAGATCTGTCCCTCGCGCAGCCATTCCAGTTCCTCTTGGGTGGGTCGCACGGCCTTAAGCACCATATCGGCCCGGCCGTAGACCTCCTCGCCGGAGTAGACGATGCACCCGCCGGCCCGTTCATAGTGGTAATCGGTGAAGCCGGCTCCCAACCCGGCCTCTTTCTCGATGTAGCAGGTGTGGCCGGCGCGGGTAAGTAGATCCACCCCATAGGGGGTCAGTCCCACGCGCCGTTCCAAATCCCTGCGCTCTTTTGGAATACCGATGTTCATCTTCCATTTCCTCCTATTTGCTCTGCAAGAGTGTGTCGTATTTATTTACCGCCTCAGTAACTGCTCAGCCATCCCCGGGCAGAGCGTTGAAACATATTCTTTAGGACGCAGATGAACGCTGATAAACGCTGATTTTTTGATCTTATCTGCGAAAATCTGCGTGAATCTGCGTCCGATTCCGAGTTCGGCGGGGTGGCTGAGTGGTC
>QMOC01000288.1 GCA_003648085.1 Chloroflexota bacterium | reverse complement strand
CCTCGTCGAGACGCACCTGGGGATGGATTCACTGCTGCACACCAAAGCCCGCGCCGAGGAGCCCGATGCCGCCGCGCTCATCTACTGCTCGCTGCGGCTGCCGAGATGTATCCGCCGAACCCGCCTCGTCGTGATGGGCCAGTCGGAGCGCGTCTTCGCCCGGCGCGGCTACCCCAACGTCGAGCAGTGGCAGCCGGTGACCGCGCCCGGTCGCCGCCGCCGCACCTTCTTCGACGGCCACGAGACGATGGCTGCCTTCATCGCCAGCGTCTCCGACATTGATGACCTCATCCCAATGCTGACCGCCCTCCAGATCGAGTGGAACAAGATGCACCAGCGGCTGTACGCCAGCCCGCTGCTGGCGCGTCTGGCATCGCACGTCGAGCGTGGCGAGCCGGACTGGGAGAGATTGCGCGACGAACTGCCCGCCGCGCTGGCCCTCTCACCCGACGACCTGGCGCGCCTCGAAGCCATCTGGGGCGACGAGTTCCCAGCCTTCCTGCTCGACGTGGGTCGGGAGCACAAGCGCTTCGCCGTGCGTCTCCTGGCCGGCTCGCTGGTGGACTATCGCAAGGCCACGCGACGCTGGTGGGGCTTCATCACCGACGCCTCGCCGGTAGACTTGAGCGAGCGACCGGTCTACTTCATCTCCAGCAACGTGCACAGCGTGGTCAACATGCTCTCCGGCTTCGCTCTGCGCCGCGAGGATGAACTGTTGCGCTTTCTCGACGATCAGGGCAGGAACGACCTGCTGGCCGAGTACGCCCGCATCCGCGCCGGTGAGGTCCCATCCCGCCGCGAGAACCTCCTATACTTCGCGCTGCGGGGGTACATGGACGCGCACCGGGGTGAGGCTGTGTGGGACGAGCGGGAGGAGGAGGAGGCCCTGTGCGGCATCAAGCACATTGATAGCCTCCACGTCTTCGACGTCGAAGCGCAGGTGATCGAGTTACGCCGCCTGCGGCCTGACTGGTTCGACCCCCGTCTGAGGATGCCTGCGCTCGACCATCTGGCTCAAAGTGACGCTGTCATCGTCAACATTGACTACCCGCTGGGGATGGGGGCCTACCATATCCTCTCCCAGGTCGCCACCAGTGTGGACGCCCTTCGCGGCGTTTACGTCCTGGGCAAAGCGGCCACGCTCAACGGACGTATCGGCGACGTGATGATCCCCTACGTCGTCCACGACGAGCACTCGCGCAACACCTACCTGTTCAATAACTGCTTCACCGCCGGCGACGTATCCCCCTACCTCATTTACGGCACCACGCTCGACAACCAGAAGGCCATCAGCGTGCGCGGCACCTTCTTGCAGAACCGGCGTTATATGGACGTCTTCTACCACGAGGGATACACCGACATCGAGATGGAGGCCGGGCCGTATCTTTCGGCTGTCTACGAAGCGGTGCGCCCCCGCCGTCACCCGGTCAACGAGATCGTCACCCTCTACGCCGACGACGTGCCCTTCGACGTCGGCATTATCCACTACGCCTCCGACACGCCGCTGAGCAAGGGGAGGAATCTGGGGGCGCAGCGACTCTCTTACTTCGGAATGGACGCCACCTACGCGGCGACCATCGCCATCCTGCGCCGCATATTGGAATTGGAGAGCAGGCGGGGGGAGAAAGGCGGTAAGTGATGCGAGGGGAATTAGAGAGAAGCAGAAGGGGGGATTATGCCCAGGAACTCGGCAAATTCCCCCGGTGACAGCACTTTAACACCCCGGTACTCACCCAGGGCTTGCAGGTCGTGATCGCTGGAGACGATGTACCTCGCCCCGCCACTAAGGGCAGCATCCAGGAATTTGTCATCATCGGGGTCACGGCAAACGCCGTCGGCGGCACCGGTGGCGGAGACAAGGCGGGCGAAGGTTCTGACGTAGGCCATCCACCCCTCACTCAAAACGGGGTCTGCCTCAAACTCGATCACCTTCTCCCGCAGTTTGCGTTCCAATTCGGCCAGCGTCTCAGAGGTGACGACTATCTCAAAGCGGCGGTCCCGCCAAGCGTACAGGATGCGAGCGGGGATACCACGCCGAAAGAACACCCCGCTGATCCACACGCTGGTGTCGAGTACGACGACGGGAGTGGAGGACATCAGCGACTATTCCCGCAGAATCCCCTCGACCTCTTCTTCCGTCGCCGTCGCCGGGTCAAGGCCCTGCCGTCGCAGGTACTCGTCGAAAGCGGCTTGCGAGCGGGAGACCAGATCGTTAAACCAAGCCCGTCGGATCAACTGATCCAAGTACTCCACATCTACTATGGCAACCTGCGGCCTGCCGCGCCGGGTGAGCACCCAGAACCGATCGCCCTTTGTCTGTTCGACGATTTCGCTCAAGCGAGCCCTCACTTCGGTCAACGGTACGATCCGATCCAACGCAACATTGAGCGCCATCCTACACCTCCTGCGCTCATTATAGCGACAGCGCAGAAACTGTCAAGTATAACGTACAGAAAATATATACAACAGAACGTACTATTCTGACGTAGGGAGGATGCATGACCCACATTGTCGGCCAACCAATCACCCGTGTGGATGCCCGCGCCAAAGTCACCGGGCAAGCGAAGTACCCAGGCGACCTCGCAATGCCGGGAACGCTCCACGCCAAGATACTCTTCGCCGGGCGACCCCACGCCCGCATCCTGCGGATTGATACATCCGAGGCGGAGGCCGTCCCCGGCGTCGTCGCCATCTTCACCGCCAAAGATGTGCCGGTCAACGAGTACGGCCTGCAGACGCCGGATCAGCCGGTGCTGTGCGGCCCCGGCTCCAATAAGCCCGGCGCCGACGTGGTGCGCTTCGTCGGCGACCAGGTGGCGCTGGTCGTGGCCGAGACCCAAGCGGCCGCCGCCCACGCCCGCGACCTGATCCGCGTCGAGTACGAGGACCTTCCTGTCGTCAGCGACCCTTTCGAGGCGCTCAAGCCCGATGCGCCCCAACTCCACCCCCACCGGCAGCCCAACCCCATCCATCTCGAACTATCCACCGAGGGGAACCTCATCTGCCACCACCAGATCCGCAAGGGGGACGTGGAGGCCGCCTGGGCCCGGTGCGACGTCATCGTCGAGGGGGAGTATCGCACCCCGCCTCAGGAGCACGCCTACCTCCAACCGGAGGCCGGCCTGGCCTACATTGACGACGAGGGCCGGGTGACGGTGGTGGTGGCAGGACAATGGACCTGGGAGGATCAGCAGCAAATCGCCCACGCGCTGGCCCTTCCGCCGGAGCGGGTGCGCGTGATCTACCCGGCCATCGGCGGGGCCTTCGGCGGGCGGGAGGATACATCGGTGCAGATCGTCCTGGCGTTGGCCGCCTGGCACCTCGACAGGCTCGGTGTGCGGCGTCCAGTCAAGATTGTCTGGAGCCGGGAGGAGTCCATCCTGGGCCACTGCAAGCGCCACCCGATGTGGTTCCACTGCAAGTGGGGCGCCACCCGCGAGGGCAAATTGGTCGCGGCCGAGGTGCGCGTCGTGGCCGACGGCGGGGCCTACTGCTATACCACCAACAAGGTGCTGGGCAACGTCACCATCACCTGCACCGGTCCCTACGAGATACCTAACGTCAAAGTGGATGTGGACGGGGTTTACACCAACAACCCACCCGGCGGTGCCTTTCGCGGCTTTGGCGCACCGCAGGGAGCCTTCGCCGCCGAGATGCAGATGAGCAAACTAGCGGATGCATTGGGGATGGATCCGGTCGAACTGCGGCTGAAGAACCTCCTGCGCGAGGGGAGCCTGACGGCGATGGGCACTCCTCTCCCCGACGGCGTGGGGCTGGTGGAGGTGACCGAGCAGTGCGCCCGTGCCGCCGGCTGGCGCCGGACCGAGCAAGGGTGGCAAAGGCTACACAACACGCAATACGCAACACGCAATCAGGTTACAACTCGCAAGTCGCAAGGGAGCAAGTCGCAGGGGAGCAGGCGACGGGGAGTGGGCATTGCGGTGGCCTTCAAGAACGTGGGCTTCTCCTTCGGCTACCAGGAGAACTGCTGGGTCAAGATCGAACTGCGGGGCGGAGCGGAGATCGAAGAGGCCGTGGTCTACATCGGCAGCGCCGAGGTGGGGCAAGGCAGCCACACCGTCATCTGCCAAATGGCGGCCGAGGCGCTGGGAGTGCCGCTGGAGCGGGTACGCCTGGTCGCTGCCGATACTGCCACGAGTCCCGGTAGTTCCGGCTCCGTCTCCGCCTCGCGTATGACATTTATGGCCGGCAACGCTCTTCGCGGCGCGGCGGAGCGGGCGCTGGAGCGCTGGCGGGCGGAGGAGCGACCGGCCGTCGCCGAGTACACCTACCTGGCTCCCAAGACCACCCCCTTCGACCCGGAGACCGGCTATGGCACGCCCAATTTCGCCTATGGCTACGTCGCCCAGGCGGTGGAGGTGGAGGTGGACGCCGAGACCGGCGAGTTGCGCGTCCTGCGCGTCATCTGCGCCGACGACGTGGGCAAGGCAGTCAATCCGCAACAGGTCGAGGGCCAGATCGAGGGGGGCGTGGCACAGGCGGTGGGG
>QMOC01000287.1 GCA_003648085.1 Chloroflexota bacterium | reverse complement strand
CTCCGGCAGGTCGGGGAAGTGCCGCTGCACGATCTCATAGATAAACGCATACCTCCAGGCACCAGCCTCGGCCACTCCGATGGGCAGCACCTTGAGCCCGACCTGCAGTTCGACCAGCGCCCGATCAAAGCGGGATTTGGCGCTTTCGGCGCTCATATGTGCCTCCCGACGTAGCCGTATTGTGTCCAGCGGGCCATGCTCAAGAAGAGCCTCGTAAATCCGTTTGGCTTCGGCCGTCAGCATCCCGGCGCGATACTCTTCCAAATAATCGCTCAAATCCCCATAGTTTTCGCTGAGCGCATAAAAGTACGGAAGTTCCTTCAGCGAGATCAGGGTCGCCCGACGGCGGAGGAACTTGCCGTAGTACCACCAGCGCTTATCCAGCGCCTCGTCCTTCCAGCCCCAGCACTTGCTGATGTCGGGGTCATCGTGCTCCATCGGCACCGGCCGCACCCGCCCGGCAATGGCGTGAAACAGATTGGGCAGTTCCACCCCCTTGATGGGCCAGAAATGGCAGAAGCCCACTTCCTCGACGAAGGCGCGGGCCTCTTCAATGGTGCGTACGCGCCGCTCGGGGGTGCGGCGGTAGTTGAACTCGCGCCGGCGCTCAATCTCGTCAAGGGTGAGGGTAGTCACGGGGTAGACTCCTATGCGAGAATCTGGCGATACAGAAACCAGCCCCCCTTGCGGCGTCCGGGCCCTTGGGGGGCGCGATCATAGTACAGGTCGAACACCTCCCCCGTATCGGTGCGCACGCGGTAGTAGTCGCGGCCCACACCCCAGGAGCCCCGCCTCTTAGCCGCTTTAGCCCGGTAGGAGCCGCGCTCCTTGCGATAAAACGCCGCCGTCTTGCCCCGCTGGCGGTAGTCGTGCCACTCGCCGAGCACTTCTACGACACGATAGGCCCGCCCCTCCCACGTGAAGCCATCGGGTGGGCCAGGCCGCTTCTCCAGCGCCGGGGGTCGGTCGTGATGCACTTCAATGGGCGCGCCGAGGAAGGAATCTTTCACCGCAGCCCCTTCTCCCGCAGCAGTTGATCGGCCCACACGGCGTCCTCCCCCTCCAGCGGCGGCACCGGCTCGGCGGTGTAGTCCATCACTAAGTCGCAGCCGGCCCGGTCGTAGAGAGCGTGCAGCAGTGCACCCAACTCCACCAATGGCTCCTCGGCCTCCGGGCGCAGCGGCAGCGGAAAGGCAGGGATAGGGTCGCGCAGGTTGAAGGCGTACAGGTCGGCCCGGGGGCGGTAGTCACCACGGCTCACCAGGATGCGGTAGTGGCTGTCCCGAATGCAGTCACCTTGATGATCTAGGCCCCTTTGCCATAGCGTGCTTCCGATTCTCTCAGCAATAAAGCGAGTTGCTCTACCCCAGAAACACGCGACTTCCGTTGCGATTCGAACTCTGCTTGACACTGTTCAGCCGTTTCGTCTACGATTTCCTTCATCTCTTGCAGAATGACACCGAGGTCTACAGGGGCGGAGCCGTTGTTCGGGTTAGCCATGGTCTTTGTCAGATGTTCAATGCTCTTCGCCATCACGATAGTGAAGATGTCTACCCGATTTATCGCCATACCTGATTCAAGGGTCTTGCTGGTCCAAGTGATAGCATCATCCAGAATCTGCTGCTTGATCACGGCTGGAGCATTGCAGTCGCTAGGCTGTTTGCGACACACAAGCACCGCGTCATACCGAATGTTTCCCTTGCTGCTGTGGTAGCCGCTTTTCCCCTCTGAGCGCACAATCGGAGTAGCAGAGACATAGAAACCAGCATCAAGTATAATTTCGGCAATACTCTCCCACGCCCACGTTTGATTATGGTGGAATGTAAACACCATTACGCCGTCATCTTTCAGCACGCGATGACACTCTTTGAACACTCGCCTCAAACCCTGGTTGAAGAAATCGGTGGTCTTCCCTAGTTTGTCGTTCTTGACTATCTCGTCAGGCCGGCTGGAGAATTCGGATTCGAACCAAGGGTATACATCTTTCAATCCTAGTCGCAGCCACACGTGGAAGAAGTCAGCCAGTTCCGAATATTGCACATTATCAAAGTACGGCGGGTCAGTAATGACAGCATCCACCGATTGATCGGGGATAAAAGAAAGATCTTCCGAGCTCTCGCAACGAAGCAAAGCACTGCCCTTGTTTTGTCTCAATGCATCGAATCTACCTACTACTTGCCCTTCGATACGTTCTCCTGTTGTGTGCTTGCTAAACCGCTTACCCCGAATATCGAATAACCGTTCATACGGCCTTTGGCAATACTCCTTGGCGCGTCGAACCTTTTCAAAACACTTGGTGAAAGTACCTCGTCCATAGACCGTGCCCCACACGTTGTTTTCCGTCGGGCGTTCAATGGGGTGGTAAGCATGGAGTCCAAAGAATGGCGAAATCTTATGCCACCGAATCTCGTACTTACAAAACGTCGTATTGGTACCCACACAATCGGAAAAGGCAACTAGCATAAGCTCACGGATATTTCTGTCGGGGAGCTCGAGAATTGCCTCCAGCAGTGTAGAGAGACAAAGCAGTTGCCGTTCATTGAACATTTGCCAGAAGTAATCATAGCCGTGGTTCACAGGGCGTGGATCGCTGCGTCCCTCAATAGGAATGGGCTGGTTTGGAATCAACAGACTCTCTCTACGACGATAGAATTCTTCCTGAGCCTTCTTCCACAATGCTCTGTCAACGTCATCTACTCGCTTGAAGAAACGACCACACTCTTCACAATACCCTTCTAGGGCATGAAGCTCCTCATCCAGCCTGGTCCCCTTGCGCCGCACTTCGTCCAGAATCCGCCGCCGCGCTCCACACTCAGGACAAACATAGAAACCTCTTGAGGCTACCCCTCTTCGGGGATCGAAAGTTTCTCCACATGCGGGGCAAGTGGTTTCGGGGTCGTATCCTTTTGTCTCTATGATCTGAAGACAGTTCGGGCAGAAGCAAACATTGACGTGGTCACGGCGGGACAACTCATAGTTAGGGAACAGCCGCACCCTTGCACCGCACTCACCGCACTCCGCAACTTTGACCCAGAAGAAATACATCACTTCTGCTTGATGACCACTGGGGCATTTGGTTTGATAATATCGTCGGATAAATTGTCCTGCCGTTTCTTCCAGACGGTGAAAAGCGGCATCCAGAGACTCAAGATCAACAGGCTCAATCTCTTTTTTTGTGATGAACCAGGCCACGGGGTTAATGTCAACGCCGACAACTCTACAGCCCAAGCGAAGGGCTTCCACAATCGTGGTGCCCCCTCCCATAAAGGGATCGAGCACAATCTTTCCTTGCAAGTTTGCGCCCTCACAGAACCGATGCCATATCGACATCTCGGATTCCTCGAAAGGAGCGAAAGCCGCAAGGGTAATCATCCGAAACACGCTGCCCAGGCGACGAGCCCACCATTTATGCATCCGGTAGATTGGCTTCTTGGCGTTCCCCTCAGCCATGGCGACGCGGTTTAGATGTTGAATCGGCAAGCCCTTCTCGATATACCTCATATACGCCTCACGAATTATACTCTAGGAGACTGTCCCACATCGCATCCCCACTCTTACCGTAGAGGGCCTCGAACTGCGCTGTCAACTCCTCGATTTTTGATTCGAGGGCCTGTGAAAGAGACTGACCATCTGGCCCCTTGAAACTTTCGCCGACCTCGGCAGCTATCTGATAGATCTCATCTATGCAATGCGGGTCATCCGAAATGAACTCCCAAAACTCTCTTCCTGAAAGCCAGTTGACGCCACCCTCGTCATAGACATACTTTCTGACGATGCTACTAACTTGCTCTCGACTGCCGTAGCACATGCCATATAAGGCCACGGATCCCAGGTTGCGTCTTTGGGCAGAGCGCAGGAGTTGAGCGATTCTCACCCCCAAATCTTTGGGGATGGTGTTTGGACCGCTCTTGATTTGGATATGGTAGTGTGTGCCTTCCTTCGTTTTCAAAACGTCGGCGCCCTCGACTCCGGTGCCTTCAGAGAACACTTGGGCAGCATTTTGTAGGGCTATACCAAACGAGGTAACTATACCTCGTTCTAGCCTTTGGTTCACCAACCACCTGACTATAGCATTTGAATTGTTGAGATTGAGTTCCTGCGCTAGGACGCGAATGAGAAAAGGATTAATGTTCAAGTCACCAATTCTCAACCGCCGAATCGTTTTCACACGGTCGAGCAAGAATTTCTCAAAGATCTGCCTGATCTGCTCACGCCTTTCGGCATCAAGTGGCATAGGTTATCCTCCCTTGTGCAAAAATGCTCGCTGGATTCTTTGCGGCGTCCGTTTACGGACATACCATATCACGTCGGTTGACTTTTGTCAACAGCGCGAACATGTTTTCAGGTAGCCCACAGTGGAGGTTGATGGGGCGGACGATGACCGTCGAGCAGGATGAAGGGGGCAGCCCGCTGCCACCTCAACGGCCTGGCGCTGGTTGATGGCGAGCCAGCCTATGTCACTGCGGTCAGCCGCTCGGACGTGCCCTCGGGTTGGCGGGAGAGACGGTAG
>QMOC01000286.1 GCA_003648085.1 Chloroflexota bacterium | reverse complement strand
TCCTACTCGTTCAAACGTTGGAGTGTAGGTTTGAGATCGAGTTGTTCCAGCATTTCCTGAAGTTCATCCGTGGTGAGTGGCCGTCCCTTGCCGGCGATGGCGACCAGGGCCGCCTCCATCATATTAGTGCCGAAGGAGCGCCCCTCCAGCCGTGGAGTAGTGGTGACCAGGTAGCGTACTCCGCGCTGGCGGAAAGCCTCGACGTCAGCGGGGGTGGTGGTGTTGGTGGCGATGACCTTGCCGTCGAGCCGGTCGGGCATATGGCGCTTGATGTAGAGGCAATCACCGCTGACAACGGTGGCCCAGGCGTACCACTTGCCGAACTTGGGCACGATCTCCTCCTGCTTTTTACCGGTGGGGTAGAGGAACTCCATCGGCAACCGACCGGCAATGGGCATGAGGATGCGGGCCAGGATACGAAGTGCGCGCAGGGAGTGAAGGGGAATGGGAATGCCCAGGCCAAAACCCAGATCGCCGAAGATGATCTCATAGCCCGCTTCGTCGAAGGAGAGCGCACTGCCGTAGCGGTCCGCCCCGGCGGTGATGAGCACCCGTTTGGGCTGCACCTCGTCGCCGATCTCGCGCTCGATGAACTGAGCGACGCCGCGCTCCAGGGTCAGTTTGAGACCACCGCCGTCCACGACCGGGGTCTGCTTGACGCCGGCGACCAGTTTCTGCGCGTCGTAGAGGGGGTAGTAGCGACCAGCAACAGTCAACCCCAGGTCAATACCTCCCACGCCGAGGGCGTCCACCTCTCCATCCAGTTCGTTGAACAGCCGGATCGCCTTTTCCACATCGCCATCGGTGCCGATGCGTTCGAGGGTGATTTCCTCGCCGAGGAGTGTGATGGTGACTTTCTTGTCACGGGTAGAACTCCCCAGGCTGACGCTGACGGCTCGTTTCATTAGATATGCCTCCTGCCTATGATGACACGCACTAGTTTGCGGTACAAAACTCAACGGAGGCCCCGATTTATCGGGGTTTTCCCGACCGACGCCGGGCCTCCGCCCCCGTTTTTCACCGAGAACTCACTACATAATAACCCGCTTGCACGGCAGGCGATGCGCCTGACCCACACTGATTCCCTAGAGCCTGTCCAAATCGTCGTTGATCTCTTTGAGTTTCTGAGGCGTCAACACGTCCGGTACGAAGGGTGCTATCTGGGTCAGGGAGAAGCCCATCGCCATGTCAATCTGCGGGGCCTGCAACAGGTCGCCCAGGTGCTTCTCCAGAACGGCCTTCCCTCCGGGGTCGTCCAGAATCTCCCGCAGGGTGGAATCTACGCTCAGGCCGGTGCCTGGTACGGCTTCGGAGGGTGGCGGAGCCTTTAACGTGAAGGACGCTTTGGCCCGTATGTCCCGGCTGGAACTGCCGACGAGAACCTCAAACACACCGGGTTCTGCAACCCATCGCTTCTGTCCAGGGTCGTAGTAAGACAGGGCTTCAGGACCAAGCGTGAAGTGGACGGTTTTCGTCTCCCCCGGCTGCAGCGCGACCTTCTGGAACGCCTTCAGTTCTTTTTCCGGACGTACCAGGCGGGATTCAACGTCGCGGACGTATAGTTGCACCACTTCCTTCCCCGCGCGTGTCCCTGTGTTCTTGACGTCAACGCTGACTCGAATCTCATCGTCCGGTTCGTACTCGGCTGCGTTCAGGGTCAGGTTGCTGTATTCAAACGTGGTGTAGGAGAGGCCATACCCAAAGGGGTATAGCGGCTCGATTTTCTTCTTGTCGTAGTAGCGATACCCCACGAAGAGCCCCTCACCGTAGAGGACTTTTCCACTTTCGCCGGGATAGTTGATGTACGCGGGGGTATCCTCCAGCCGTTTAGGGAAGGTCGTGGGCAGCCTGCCGGAAGGATTCACGTCGCCGAACAGAATATCCGCGATACCGTTGCCACATTCCTGTCCCGGGTACCATGCCTCGATCACGGCAGCGACCTTGTCAATCCAGCCCGTCATAGTCACGGGAGACCCGGTGTTCAAGACGACGACGGTGTTTTTGTTGGCCGCCGCGACCTTTTCGATCAGTTCAACCTGCCTGCCGGGCAGTTCCATATCGGCGCGATCAAAGCTCTCACTCTCCCACTCATCGCTCAGGCCGACGAAGACGAGGGCCACGTCTGACTCAGCCGCCAGTTTCTCCGCCCTCGCCATAGGATCTCCGACCACAGGAGGCAGACATCCCAGCCTGATCGCGGCCAGCGGAGCGCCCCGTTTGCTGTATTCGACCTTGAGTTCATAGGTCTGCCCGGCGGTCAGTGTGACCTCCGCCAGCACCTCCGGCGTCCCCATGCCGAAATAGGTCTCGCCACGCGCCTGCTTCGTCCAGTTGTCAATGACCTCCTCACCGTCAACGTAAAGCCGGCTGAGGCCCGCGCTGGTGAGGCCGAAGGTGTAGGTTCCGCTCTCCGGCGCGGTAAACTTCCCTGTCCAGCGGGCGGAGAACTCATCGGGATTCACCTGGGGTGAGAACTCACCGAACCAGAAAAAGTCAATCTCTTCATCCATCCGTGTCAGCACCGGTTCGCCGGAGAGGTCAAGAGTGTTGAAGAACTCGCCGACGAAGGCGGCACCCTCGGCCGGGGAAAGCGAGGCCGGGTTGAGCACGGGGAGCATTTTGTGGTTGGTACAGCCCTGTTCGAACGAGACTTTGACACCGTCTCCACAGCGCCGCAGGATGCCGTCCAGGGGCGTGATCGCATAATGCGGGTTAACTCTCGCGCTTCCGCCCCCCTGAATCCGCGCCACGTTTGCGTTTGGCCCAATGACGGCAAGCGACTTGATCTCGTCCACGTTCAGAGGCAAGACATTCCGCTCGTTCTTCAACAACACGATTGCCTCCGCTGCCGCCTCACGCGCCAGGTGACGGTGCTCAGGCTTATCCACCGACGTTTCGGGCACTTCCTCAGGATGCTCAAACGCCCCGGATTTCATGATGATCCTTAGAATGCGCCGGACTTTATCGTCAATGACCTCCTCGCTGACGAGGCCATCCTTCACCGCCTGAACCAGTTTCTCGTCCATAAACCGGGGCGGCCCCGGCATTTCCAAGTCCAACCCAGCGTTGGCGGCGGGCACCGTGCTCTTCACCGCCGTCCAGTCGGAGACCACGAACCCCTCGAACCCCCACTCCTTCTTCAAGATGTCTGTCAGGAGATAAGGGTGTTCAGAGGCAAAAGTCCCGTTGACTTTATTGTAGGCCGCCATAACGGTCCAGGGTTGCGCTTCCTTCACCGCCATCCGGAACGGGGTCAGGTAAATCTCTCTCAACGCCCGCTCGCCTACCTCCGAACTGATGCTCATACGCTCGAACTCAGAATCGTTGCAGACGAAGTGCTTGATGCAGGCTCCCACTTTTTGGCTCTGCACCCCTTTGATGAAAGCGACGGCCATACACGCCGTCAGGTAGGGATCTTCGGAATAGCATTCAAAATGCCTGCCGCCCAAAGGATGCCGGTGAATGTTCACCGTCGGCGCCAACAGGATATGCGCGCCCTTCGTCTTGGTCTCCTCCCCCAGCGCCGCGCCGACGCGCTGGACCAGTTCAGTGTTCCAGGTGGCCGCCAGCGCGATGCCGACCGGGAAGCAGGCGGAGGTGACGTCTCCATTGAAACTCTCTCCCCTGGCACCATTCGGTCCATCGGTCATCTTGATGGCCGGGATGCCGAGCCGTTCAACGGCCTGAGTGTGCCAGGCGTCCGCGCCGCCCAGCAGGGACACTTTTTCCTCCAGGGTCATCTGCTTGAGAAGTGCTTCAATTCGCTCTTGCATGACATCCTCCTGTCTCATAATATGACGGCGTCAGCAGCCGCGCCAGTGCCATCGTCAGCAGGTGCTCATAGGCCGCCTGGCGATCGAGCCAGCCTCGGGTTAGGATGCCGATAGCGCCCTCGCTCTGCTTGGTGTTGTGCAGCCCTGTCAGCGCGTCCATCGCCGGCCCCAGTTCTGCTCCCGCTCGCACGTCTGCCGCCACGGGGGGTGGGAGGAGGATGTTCTCCCCACCGGCGATGCCCACCGCGCCGTCGTCGCGCACGACCGCGCACCAGGCGCAGGTGAACACCCGGCCCTGCACCTCCAGCAGACCGCCCTCAAAGCCAACGCCCAGCGTCGCGCCGCTCATGCGTTGTGCCGCGTGCGCTCGATTGAGCGCGCCGCGCAGCGTCTCCTCGTTGCCCCACGGCTGGTGCGGGACGCCGCTCTCCACAGCCACCGCTTCCACGCTCGCGTCGTCGCCGTAGATGCGGCGCAACACCGCCAGGGCGGCTGCGATCTTGACCGGGTTAGTCGAGCCAACGGCGGCTTTCATCGGTGGCCTACTCCTCTGCCTTTTACCGCCTCTCCCCTCTGTTTACCGGGGCAGCGGATGAGGAACGGATAAGCGGATAGCCTGTAGGGTCTTGTAAAGTCATACCTCTTGTTATCCTGTAAAGTCGTACCTTAACAGTCTCGAATAGTTGTACCCCCTGCTGGACACCTCGTGTATTCTTGGGGGGAGTTACCCAAGGGTATA